>NZ_JAMQUS010000079.1:0-570 GCF_025594995.1 Turicibacter sp. GALT-G1 | reverse complement strand
ATCCACTCTTCACTGGGATATTTATCCCCAGTTGAATATCGTCAAAATACCCTTAAAAAAGTTGTTTAGTTTAGTGTTGACAATCCAATTAGATGCATTACGTATTTTAAGTAATATATAAATATATATTATGATTATGTAGTATATAAGGAGGTTGTATCTATGAATAATGAGATTATACGTAGAAAAATGAAAGAGTTTCCGTAATGGAATGATAGAAATGGTTGTTATACAGATGAAAATTGTGATTTAGAAGAAGTACCAAGAATGACATATGATGATTCAGTAAAATATTTCTTTGGTGTGATGAATGATGATTTCTACTATAACATAACAGATAATATTTTTGAATTATCTTATGAGGAAGTAATTAAATATGCTAAAGATAATAACTTCTATGATTCAACATATGAAAAATTAAATCTGTTAATAAATAATGATAAGCCAACAATAGAATTTTATAAAAGTTTACTTTAGTAAAGCTCTTACTTGTATTTAGATATGCAAGTAAGAGTTTTTTATATGTAGAAGGGAGAAAGTATAATGAAAAAAGGTAAGCGGGTAATATAA
>NZ_JAMQUS010000078.1:0-22517 GCF_025594995.1 Turicibacter sp. GALT-G1 | reverse complement strand
CCAATATGATTATTAACATCCTTCGGGGTGTTTTTTTTTGCTACATTTCATATGGATAGATTATAAGCTATGATGAAATTTTCTAACCTAAGGAGGTTTATTATGAAAGTAATTATTGTAGGTGGTGTTGCTGCAGGAATGAGTGCAGCAGCCAAATTAAAACGTGCCAATAAAGAAGCACAAATCACAGTATATGAAAAGTCTAGACATGTTTCATTTGGTGCATGTGGTTTACCGTATTTTGTTGGAAACTTCTTTGAAGATTCACAAAAGATGATTGCTAGAACGGTTGAACAATTTAATGCATCTGGAATTACAGTTAATATTGAACATGAAGTACTTAATGTGGATACCGATAATAAATGTATCACGGTTAAAAATTTATTAACTGGTGAGACATTCACAGATACATATGATAAGTTAATGATTGCTACTGGTGCTAGTGCGATTATTCCTCCAATCAATAATGTGGATTTAAAACATGTGTATACGTTAAAGAGCATGGAGGATGGAGAAGCTTTAAAACATGCTATGCAAAATGAAGCATTAAAACGTGTAGCAATTGTTGGAGCCGGGTTTATTGGATTAGAAGTAGTCGAAGCTGCTAAACAATATGGAAAAGAGGTTCATGTTTTCCAATTAAATGATCGTGTTTTAGTGGATACATTTGATAAAGAAATTACAGATTTATTAGAAGAAGAGTTACGTACACATGATGTTCACTTACATTTATCACAAACGGTTACTGAGTTAGTGGGAGATCAGGCAGTCACTCAAATTAAAACAAATGATGAAACATTTGACGTTGATATTGTTGTTTTAACGGCTGGTGTTCGTCCAAATACGAGCTTCTTAAAAGATACTAAAATTGAGATGTTACGTAATGGTGCGTTAGTGATTGATCATGAAGGTCGTACTTCTATTGAAGATATTTATGCTGCTGGTGATTGTGCAAGTATTAATCATATTTTAAAACCTGAACCTGCATATATTCCTTTAGCCACTGTCGCAAATAAAATGGGCCGTATTATTGGTGAAAACTTAGCAGGTGCTCATCATACATTCAATGGATCTTTAGCTTCAGCTTGTTTAAAAGTGATGAATTTAGAGGCTGGGCGTACAGGATTATCTGAACAAGAAGCCATGAATCTAGGAATTAATTATAAGACTGTATTCATTACAGATATGAATCAAACGTCTTATTATCCAGGGCAATCAAAAATTAATGTTAAATTAATCTATAATGCTGACACAAAAGTTATCTTAGGTGGACAAATTGTTGGACGTAAAGATGCTGTTCAACGTGTTAACGTCTTAGCTACAGCTATTTTTGCTGGGTTAACCACTGATCAATTAGCGATGTTAGATTTATGCTATGCACCACCATTCGCAAGAACATGGGATGTTTTAAATATTGCAGGTAGCGTGGCAAAATAATTTAAAAGGGGTGGTTCGTGAGAATGCCCCTTTTTTGTGTCGTTTTTTGGTCTTTTTAATATAATAGTTAGTAGGAGGAGGGATTATTATGGAAAAGAATAATATTACTCCTATTAGTTGTTATAGTGATTCTTTAGTTTATGAAGAACTTAATAAGGAAGAGTTAAAGGAAGCTGGCGTTGTGATTGATTATGTGGGTGATGAGGTTGTAGATTGTGATATATATAAAGATTATGATAATAAGAAACGTAGATCGTGGTTCAAGTATTTAATGTTTCTTTTTCTAGTTCTTTCTTTTTTAATAATTGTTGTGATAGGAAGTATGCGTCTTTCAACGAAGGATCATGGTGTTATGGAACAGCTACAAGGGGTATATATGGTAAATGAAGGTTCTAAAAATGGTGTCTAGTCTTTGACTGGTCACCTTTTTTAGATTTTGTCGGAATATGTATGTATATATAGGTGCGGAGATTGTTGCTTTTCGTGATATAATGAAGAAAAGTGTGAGTTAAAGGAGTGAAAATTTTGGACAAGAAGGTAAAGCAGTTATTTGAATATCTATTAGCACTCCGCCATTTAACAAGTCAACCGATTCGTGAGTTGAAGCAGTATGAAAAGTCTTGGATGCTAGATGAGTTACCACTTGGGGATGGATGTTTTTTAGGAGGAGATGGTGTTGATGCAGATGCTTATCTTGAGGTGCACCAACAAGTCTTTAAAAATGATTATCCAATTTTTGATCATAAATTAGGGAGAATTTTTGAATTATTACAATTTGACTATACTAAGGATGGAAGTGTGATTTGCTCGGGTGTTGAATTAGAAGAAATTATGAATCAAAACTGGGAACAGCTTCAAAAAAAGGTGAGTCATGTTCATCAGGGGAAGATTGAGTTAACGCAATGGGAAAGATTTTTAATCCAACATTCTGAGATGTTTATTGAGGTTAATGAAGCGCTCGACAAAATGAAAGATTTACCGCTTCATATGAAGTATTGTTTAAAGATGTATGAGACGTGGATTGAAGAGTGGAAAGAATGGGCTCTTAATCAAAAGCGTAAACGCCAGATTCAAAAAATGTATGATTACTTTTTCCAACTGAGACAGATGATGAAATCAGAAGAGCAATCTCTTGAAATTATGATGGGAATTGGTGTGTTATCTTATCAATTAAAATATCCAATTCATCACCCGATGCTCGTTATGAAATTGGAGTTAGATTTTGATGCCGAAAGAGGTGTGGCGAAGTTATTGCCGAGCACGAGAGGATATCAATTAGATTTAGAAGTTTTAGCCGGTGTTGAGTTTGCGAATCAGCAGGAAATCATGCAACTGAAGGAAGCTGTGTCTGGATCGATGATCTCTCCGTTTGATATTGAGGAGTCGGAGGGAATTTTACGTCAATTGATTCATTATATGCATCCAAATGGATTGTATTTAGGAAAAGATGAGGTAGAACCTGTTAGTAAGTTTCCAATGGTTAAGCAACAGAGTGTGATTTTCATTCGAAAGCGTTCAGAAGCCTTATTAAAAGAGGATTTACAGTCGACGATTGAGTATCTTGAAGAAGGTGGAAGAATTCCAAAAACGATTCAAGCAATTATTGATGTAGATGGATTGAGGCAATCACAGGATGAATTAAAGGATTGGGTAGGCATTGGAGAACAATTATTATTTCCACTTCCTGCGAATGAAGAGCAAAAGGATATTGCTAGACGTTTAGCAAATAATGTTGCCGTAACAGTACAAGGCCCTCCAGGAACCGGGAAAAGTCATACGATTGTTAATTTGATTGCTCATTTATTAGCGCATGGAAAGCGTGTATTGGTGACAAGTGAGAAAGATAAGGCATTACGTGTGTTAATTGATAAGTTACCGGAAGAAATTCAATCGTTGTGTGTGTCGTTTTTAGGTGGAGATCGTCAATCACTTGCGCAGATTGAGCAATCAATTCGAATGATTTCTGAAGGATTAGCGACCTATGATACAAAGCTTTTAGATAAAGAGATTCAAGTGTTGAGTCGCCAGTTAGATATGGTACGACGCCAGATGAGTATTACAAAGAATAATATTGTTCGTTTCAAGGAATTAGATTCAAAAGGTCAAGTTTGGAAGGATAAGATTTGTCAACCTTATGAGATGGCGCAATTAGTGGCAGAACAGGTGGACCGATTTGGCTGGGTTAAGGATAAAGTCTCAATGGATGCAGTGTCTCCACTAACTGAAGATCAGTTTGTGACGTTGTGGGAGTTAAAAGGGATGCTTCCTGCACAGCATAAAGATTTAGCTCAATTAAAGTTACCAGCGTTAAGTCGTTTAATGAGCGTTGAGGAGTATCGCAAGTTATTAAGTGAAGAGCAGTGTTACTCGACGCGAATTCAAGAGCTTAAGTTGATGCCAAAGCTATACGAGTTTGAAGAGAATCGTACGTTTATTGATGAACTTGGACGTCAACTAGAACCATTATGTCAAAAGCTTGAGAAGCTACAAGATCCACTGGAACAACGGATACTTGAGGAATGCTTGTTAAATGAAGAACGATCATTGATTTGGGAGACTGTCTTTAATCGTCTAAAAGATATCATTATGAAAGTCAATGAAATAGAAGTATTGATTGTTAATGATGTGGTTGAGTGTGATTACTATGATCATCCAAAGTATGAAAGTATCATTACTTCTTTGAAAGAACGTCTTCAAGCGGGTAAAGGGATTGGAGGACTTTATTTAACATTTAATTCTGATATTCGTGCCTTTTATGAAAATACGCGTATTAATGGTCAAAAACTTTCAACGTTAGATGATTTAAATCGCATTGAATCCCAAAGACAAAAGCTCGAATTGTTAGCTAAGTTTGCAAAGATTTGGAATAAGAATATGGCACCTAATGGTGGTGAGTTTATTGATGGTAATGAAAGTCAGGTATTGTTTGCTCATAATCAAAAGATGAAGCAATTTAGTATTATTATGGAATGCCTTGAAGAAATTCAGCAATTAAATGACTTTTTATCACCAATTGTTCAAGGGTATAAAAAAATTGGTTATGAAAATTTATCTGATTTAAAGGCGTTATCTTATTCGATTGAATTGACGCAAAATAAAATAAGACAAAAAGGGTGGCAAGAGGTTTATCAAGTTCTTTTAAGTAAATATAAGCCACTACTTATCGGTGAACAACTTCATTCAGTTGGTCAGGAGCTTTATAATGCTTTAGTGAATAAAGATTTAGAGTTATTTGCTGAAATATTAGGAAAAATCCAGTCATTAAATCAGATTAAAGAGCAATATCAAGTCTTTTATGGATTGCTTCATGAACTAAAGGTGGCGATGCCGTTATTTGCGAATGAGTTAGTGAATACAATTGGTATGGTGGAGCTGATGCCTGGAAGTTTGGCTGAGATTTTTGATTATGCGAAGTTAACGACTTTTTTAGATTCACTTGAAGATTGGAAAAATGGTGAGCTTGAATTAAAAATGCAGATGCTTGAAAAAGAAGAGATCTCATTGATTAAGCAATTAATTTTTAAAATGACGTGGAAGAATCAGTTAGATCGTGTGACGCCTGAAGAGGACCGTGCGCTTCAAACATGGATGCAGAAGATGAATCGAATTGGAAAAGGAACGGGACGACAGGCCCAGAAGTTTAGACGTGAGGCTCGTGTTGAGATGGAGAAGTGCCAAAGTGCCATTCCAGTTTGGATTATGCCGGTCAAAGAGGCCATTGAGAATTTTAAGGTGAATCCTGATTTATTTGATGTGGTTATTATTGATGAAAGTAGCCAGTGTAATGTGTTAAGTTTACCGATTTTAATGCGTGGAAAAAAGGTGGTTATTGTTGGAGATGATCAGCAGATTAGTCCAATGATGCCGGGGATTTCTGAGGCGTCAGTTAAAGATTTGATGAGTCGATATTTGTATAATATTGAAAATGGGAATTCATATGATTTCCAAACGTCTCTTTATGATATTGCTTGCCGCGTCTTTTCAAGTAAAGGAAAGCTCATGTTAAAGGAACATTTCCGTTGTGTACCTGAAATTATCGGATTCTCAAATGAGTTAGCTTATCATAATGAGATGATTCCGCTTAAATTACCCGTTTTATCTGAACAGTTTAATCCTGCTGTGATGGCAATTTATGTTGAAGATGGTGCTCGGGATGAGAAGAAGACGAATTTAAATGAGGCGAAGCGAATTGTTTCTGATATTAAAGCTTGTATTGAAAATCCGATATATGATGGAAAAAGCATGGGTGTGATTTCTTTACTTGGTGCTGAGCAAGCGAAGTTAATTCAGAAACTCTTATTAGATGCGGTTGGGGAGAAGGTCATGGTTGAGCGTCAGATTATTTGTGGCGATGCTTATTCGTTCCAAGGAGATGAGCGTGATGTGATGTTCTTATCTTTAGTTATCGCACCTAATATGCGTTACAATGCATTAAATAAGAAGATGTACACGCAACGTTTTAATGTTGCAGCTAGTCGTGCGAAGTGTCAGATGCGTCTATATCATTCGGTTTCTATTAGCGAGTTATCAGCGGAAGATTTACGTTATGAATTATTAGCTTATTGTCAAAATCCAAAACCGATGTATGAGTTAGTAAGTCATGAGTGTGAAACGTTGCTAGAACGTGATGTGATGAAAGCTATTGAAGCTCGTGGTTATGTTGTGAAGTCCAAGGTGTCCATTGGAAAGTATCAAATGGATTTAGTGGTTGAAGGAGAGCGTCAACGTTTAGCAATTGAGTGTGACGGCGATACGTTCTATGGGGTTGAAAAGATTGAACAAGATCTTGAGCGTCAAGGCGTGCTTGAACGTGCTGGATGGCATTTTATCCATATTCGTGGAAGTATCTTTTATCGAAATCAAGAACTTGCACTTCAACCTGTTTTTGAAAAACTTAAAGAGCTCGGAATTGAAGGTGAAAAAAATCTATCGTAAGATAGATTTTTTTTGTATAAAGCGATGATTTTTGCTCATAGTATAAAAAGAGAAAAATTTCGGCAAAAAGTTTGAATAATTTGTTGACACAATTCGACAGGCGTGATATTATATATGTGTACCAAGCCGAACGAAAGAAAAGGCCCGTTGGTGAAGCGGTTTAACACACATGCCTTTCACGCATGCATACACGGGTTCGAATCCCGTACGGGTCACCATTAAAAGAAAAGCAAAAATGAGCGTTTATAACACGCTGAAAGTGGAAAGAACAATGAAATAACTAGAGGTTATGAATTGTTATTGAACTTTACAAGTGTTATGCGAGTGTTGCTAGACAATGTAAAAAAAGCCGGAATAGCTCAATTGGTAGAGCAACTGACTTGTAATCAGTAGGTTGCGGGTTCAAGTCCTGTTTCCGGCACCATAAAATATGGAGGATTAGCTCAGCTGGGAGAGCATCTGCCTTACAAGCAGAGGGTCGGCGGTTCGAGCCCGTCATCCTCCACCATAACAAGAAAAGCATAAGCGAGCGTTTATAACACGCTGAAAGTGAAAAGAATGATAAAATAACTAAAAGTTATGAATCATTATTGAACTTTACAAGTGTTATGCGAGTGTTGCTAGACAATAAGAAACAATGGGCTATAGCCAAGCGGTAAGGCAACGGACTTTGACTCCGTCATGCGCTGGTTCGAATCCAGCTAGCCCAGCCAATGATGTCCTGCTAGCTCAGTTGGTAGAGCATCTGACTTTTAATCAGAGGGTCAGAGGTTCGAGTCCTCTGCAGGACACCATTTTTTTTATTTTATACTTGTTTTTTAGTGAAAAGATGATATAATAAAAAAGTAATCAAATTGCGGGTGTGGCGGAATTGGCAGACGCGCTAGATTTAGGCTCTAGTACCTTTGGTGTGCAGGTTCAACTCCTGTCACCCGCACCATTTAATATCATGAAGGATATCCTCACTGGGATGTCTTTTTTGTTGTTTTTTAATTAGATATAGTTGCCTAAAAGAACGTTTTTATATTAGTATCCATTTTTTTTATGCGTAATTTTTCATTTACTTTAATATAATAGAATATAAAATCATAAAGAAAGTTGTGAAAGAATGGATAGGCGCTTAGAAGAGAAGAGAGAACGAATAGCTTTGAAAATTTCTTTAGGAGCAGGGGTTTTATTTGTATTAGCGGAGCTTCTGATGGCTATTCTGTCAAAGTCGCAAGCTGTTTTAATGGATTCAATTTATGATGCATCAGAGTTGATGATGATCTTATTTTCATTAAAGCTTGTTCCACTACTTTATAAGCCAGTCAGTGAAAAACAACCTTATGGTTATTCGCAAGTTGAATCGTTGTTTATTGCGATTAAAGGGTTTGTGTTAGCTTCTGTGACAGTGGCACTTGTCGTAAACAATGTACAGTTGATGTTTCATGGGGGGCGTGATATTCAGTTTACGCAAATTGCTTATTTTGAGTTGTTTGCAACAGGTTTGAGTGTGATTGTAATCTTAATATTGAGGCGCTTAAATCGAGATTCAAATTCCCCTATTTTGAAAACAGAAATGATGGAGTGGTCCATTGATGCGATTGCAAGTTTTGGGATGTCAGTTGCTTTTTTGGTTCCTACATTTGTTAGTCATCCTTGGTTCGATGCTTTGTTGCCTTATTTAGATCAAATCATTGCGATTTTTTTGTCGTGTTTTATTTTACCGTTACCAATTCGTGCCGTTTTAACAGCGATGAGAGATATTTTTTTAATGGCTCCTGAAGAGGAAACAATGGTATTAATTAAAGACAAATGTGAACCCATTCTAAAGTCGTATCATTTGCATGAAACAACGTATGATGTAGTGCGCACAGGCAGAAAGATTTGGATTTCTATTTATGTACTTCCTAATGATGATTATGTATCGGTTAGGTTGTATTCTAAAGTTCAGGATTTATTAGAAGAGGCATTACAAAATGATTTTTCTGATTTTTATATCGAATTATTACCTGATATTTTATAAGGGACTAGTTGCTAGTCTCTTTTTTGTATATTTGACAATCACTTACTATGCCTGTGGTTCAGAAAGCTATTAGTATGCTATTAAAAATAAAAATCCTTCTAAGATGAAAAGATAAGGCCAGTTTTTCGCCTATCCAGTTTAATAAAGGATATAAATAGTCAGGCACATCTGATATGGAATGATTAATTATTATATTGTATATATGCTCATATATTAATTAGTAGGAGGGGGATAGAGATGAAAAGGAAAATTCGAGTGCTATCGATTGATGGAGGTGGAATACGCGGAATTATTCCAGCTAAAATTATGATAAAGATAGAAGAGTTGTTGCAAGAGTATAGTCAAAATCCCAATACAAGAATTAGTGATTATTTTGATTTGATTGCTGGAACGAGTACAGGAAGTATCTTAGCAGGCTTGTATCTTTGTCCAGATGGTTTTGGGAGTACTCATTCAAAATATAGTGCTAAAGAGGTATTAGATTTATACTTAGCTCATGGAGGTGAAATGTTTGAACGCTCATGGAAAACGCAACTGATAGATTATTTTGGATTAACGAGTCCTTTATATAAGGCTGAAAAGCTTGAAAAGATGTTAGCTGATTATTTTGGTGACTTACGGTTAGAAGATTTGGTGAAACCCTGTTTGTTTCCAGCGTATGATGTGGAACATGGGGAAGCCATTTTTTTTAATCAGATGAATGCTTATCGAGAGGTTGATAAAAATTTTTTAGTTCGAGAGGTGATTCGGGCTTCAACAGCAGCTCCTACCTATTTTCCGGTTGCTAAGTTAAATAATCAGTCTAAAGAAGAGTCATACTCCTTAATTGATGGAGGAATGTTTGCGAATAATCCTGCGTTATGCGCTTATGTTGAAGCTTGTAAGTTTCCTTTTCAACCGTCGCCAGATGATATTATGATTTTGTCATTAGGGACAGGTTCTAAAGGTAAAACGTATCCGTATGAATCATCTAAAAGATGGGGAAAAGTGAGATGGGTGGTCCCTGTCATTGATATTTATGGTTCAGCAGGTTCTCAAACTGTTGATCACCAATTAAAAGTCCTGTATCGGTGTCAGCATATTCGGGATCAGTATTTTAGAATTGAACCAGATTTAAGTCAATTTGATGTCAGTCCTCTTATGGATAATGTCAGTACAAAAAATATAAAAGCATTGGAAGCAGTTGGTGAAAAAATGGTAGAAGAACATTGGGATAAAATAAAAGCTTTTACTCGTAAATTGTATATTAGTCAAATTGGATGTCAGCCAGATGAGTTTTATCGCATGAAATAATCGGATATTTTTTTGAGAAAGATAGTGTTTGGAGGATGAGTGATTCTATCGGATTTATCAAGAGGGGTAATTGATACAGTAAATAATCTAATTAAGATTTATTTGAATGAGCATCAATTAGCTAAGATTTTAATCAATATTTTTAATAATTTTATAGAGCGAGGTTGTTAGAGCTGACAACTTTCTTTTTGTGTTTTTAGGATTGGCAGAGTGGAATGTTTAACTATGAAATGAAGGTATTAAGGGAGGAATCTATGAATTTCTTTATGTCTTATTATGAGGTAAATGGTGCTCTACTTTAAGTCGTAGATTGGACGGTCGATATATTAATTAATGATTAATTATTAATCCGTGAAATATTACAGAGAATGAAGATACCTGAGGTAGTTGATATAAGTTATCAGATTCTGAGCGCATTATTACGAGATTTAGAGGTTGATGAAGATGGATTCGCAACCATTTTAGTAACATTTAAAAATACCTCATCAGAAAGTTTTGTTGGAGGAGTTTTGGAAGTTAGAACAATTAAAGCTTGTTGTTACTGTTCATGAATAACATAAAAAGAGAAAGCCAAAACTTTCTCTTTTTTATGTTATTCATCTTCAAATAAAATCATTTGACGTATTTTTTTAGTAAATGAGGAGAATAATATAGATGAATTTTGAAAAAATAGATATAGATTAGTAAGTTTTAAAAGTTGAACTAATTGATGATTATTCATGTTCATTGACCTCCTCATATGAATTGAATCACTGTTTTCATAATTATTATGAACGGAAAATGTCAAAGTATATTGAAAGATTAATGTTAGATATATGAAATAATGCATAAAAAAACTGTTTCATCATGAAACAGTTTTTAGAATTGCTTAGCTAAATAAGGCTTGGATTCCAGTTAAGAATACGATAGCAATAGCGACAGGTGCAACAAATTTTGTTACTGTGATGTAAGCCATTGTATTTTTAATTGATTTTGATCCTTGTTGTAATTCATCTTCAATGTCAGATTTTTTCATGATAAATCCTAAGAAAATCATGATTAATAATCCACCAATTGGAAGTAATACGTTAGCTGATAATAAATCCATCCAATCAAATAATGTATGCCCATTGAAGACTAAAGCTGAATCTGGTATTTGTGATAAAGCACAGAATGTTGAGATTACAATAACTGCTAATGTTGTTAATCCCATTGCTTTACGACGGTTAACTTTTAATTCTTCCGTAACGTAAGCGATGATAACTTCGAAGATTGAGACAACTGAAGTTAAAGCTGCAATAAATAATAATAAGAAGAATAACGCACCGAAGATAACTCCGCCAGGCATTTGTAAGAAGACGTTTGGTAAAGTAATGAAGACTAAACCAGGTCCGGCTGTTGGATCAATACCAAATGCGAATACAGCTGGGAAGATGGCTAGTCCAGCAAGTAAAGCAATCATTGTATCTGCTGCTGCAATTGAGAAAGTTACGGATGTTAAGTTTTCTTTTTTACTAATGTAAGAACCGTATGTTAACATCGTCCCCATTCCAACACTTAGTGAGAAGAATGAGTGCCCTAAAGCATCTAAAACAGCCTTCATTGATAATTCACTGAAATCTGGTTTTAATAAGAACTGAATTCCTTCACCTGCTCCCGGTAATGTGATAGCACGAATAACTAATAAAGCGATAATTCCAACAAGTCCAGGCATTAATATTTTAGTGTATTTCTCAATTCCATCTTTGATCCCACCAAATAAAATAGCAAGTGATAAGATAATGAAAATCACTGTATAAATGATTGGGGTTGAACTTGATGAGAAGTTATTAAAAGTGTCAGTAATTTGTGCTGCTGACATTCCAGCAAATGAATTAGTGACGGTTAAAATGAAATAATGGATGGTATATCCTGCAATGACTGTATAGAACCCTAAAATCATGAAGGCACTAATAATTCCCATCCATCCAATTGCTGACCATTTCGTGTTGGGTGCAATCTTTTTAAATGAACGAACCGCGTTGGCCTGACCTCGGCGTCCAATAATGAACTCAGCCAATAAAACGGGAATCCCTACTGCTAAAATTGAAATTAAATAAACTAAAATAAAGGCTGATCCACCGTTTTCTCCGACGATGTACGGAAACTTCCAAATGTTTCCTAGACCAACTGCTGAACCTGCAGCAGCTGCGATTACTCCGAAACGTGAACTAAATCCGTCACGTTTCGCAGTTGTTGCTTGTTGACTCATATTCAATTCCTCCTACTGTTCTACCAAGCATTTAACTTTTTTGTTAAATGCTTCTACCTATACTTCTTTTATAACTTTCTAAACCTACCTACCTACAAAACGTTCAAATAAGGTCTAACTTATAAAAGTGACTTTATTTTAACATGCAATTTTTGATTTGAAAAGTAAAATGATTATAGAAATAAAAAAAGTCAAATTTTAAGTGAAAAAATCGTTCTGTATCAATTTTATCTTCATGAAAGGAGAATATTTTGTATCAATAAAGGGGAAAATACATGAGGTAAACTATATAGTTGCCACAAACGGAGGTTGTATTATGTCAATCAAATGCGGTGCACATAATTGTGTACATAATGATAATAATGGAAATTGCTATGCTGGAGTTGTCAATGTTCGAGGAACACATGCATTAACAACAGATGAAACATTATGTAAAAGCTTTGCTGATCAAGATTTAAAAGCAGATGCCGAATTTGCGACAGAATTTAATGCTGCACCTAAGAAAGCAGGTGTTAATAATATTAAATGTAGTGCTTGTCATTGTAAACATAATGATCATCAAAAATGTTATGCTGAAGACGTTCAAATTAATCATGTGACAGCTAGCTGCGAAACATTTGAACAACATTAAAAAGAGGGCTTCTATAGAGAAGCCTTTTTTCTTTAAGGGAAGTTCTAAATGATAGAGGAATCTTCATATACTGTCATACATATGTTAGGGGAGCGAATTAGATGGAGATGTTGAAGATTGGAGTAGATTTAGGTGCTGTATTTCAGATGAATGAAGTATGTGAGGGAACTTATGTAAAGGGAGTTTTATTTTCTTTTTTACAACAATTAATGAAATTCAATCATCAAATTGTTGAAATCTTCATTTTTTCAGCAGATAATCCATCTATTTCCCCGATGGTTTTTGAAAGCTTATCTGTTCACCAATTAAATATTGATCAAGTTATTTTTACAGGAGGCGAGTCATTAATCTCTTATTTACAGGCATTAGAAGTGGAAGTATATTTCTCTGCTGATGAGTTTATGGTTGCAAAAGCGCAAGCAGTGGGAATTTTAGCAGGTGTAATCTCGAATCAAGTCCCGCTTTCAACCTTAAGTATTGCCTTTGATCATCGTTTGTTTTTAGATCAGGTCACTTATAGTGGTCTTGGAAAGTGGATTCCACTATTAGGTTATATTCAACAACAAGATAAACAATCTTTATCGATTGAACTAATGACGACCCGTTCATATAGTGTGGATCGTTGGATAAAGGAGTTGTTTAAAGACTCTCAATGTAAGATTAATGCAGTTTGTTTTATCGCCTCTGGAAAGGGCGCTGATTTAATGGAGTTATATAACGTTCATATTTATTTTGAAGGAGAGCAGCGGGAACAACTATCACCCCTTCCAAACTCTGAATGTATTTTAAATATTGATTTTTGAAGGAAGCATGCTTTAGAAGGTAGCATATCATTTTTTGAATGGAAGATTAGAAAGCATAGGTGAGGCGTGACGTTATCATGAGTCACTTGATGAACATTGTTTAATATTGATGATCTTATCAAGTGACTTAATTTATGAATTTATATGGGGGCTTTTAGGAATAATTTATTTAGTATTCAAGGTGAATTTTTGGTTGCTTTATCTATTTAATACGATTAACGTTCATTGTTGATTAATTTCAAAGAAAGGTGTTAACATTAATTATATTATTTTAGAAGGGGATTTTAGAGTAAACAACAGCTTTTTTATATTAGACATCAGTTGACTTATATTGATAAAATGGGAAAAAATATATATAATGAGTGTATAAAGTTATCCACAGATAATATTAAATATGAGTGTAAGAGGTGAGTAAAGGTGGCATATGATTTAAGCGATAAGTTAGTGGTGGCAATTTCAAGTCGTGCTTTATTTGATCTTGAACATGAAAATCAAATTTTTGAGAACAATGGAATTGAAGCATATACACGTTATCAAATTGAGCATGAGAATACTGTCTTACCAAAGGGGACAGCTTTTCCGTTAGTTGAAGCTTTACTAAGCTTAAATGAGAAGTTTGAGGAGCCAATTGTGGAGGTCATTATTTTATCAAGTAATAGTCCAGAGACAGGATTGCGTGTTTTTAATAGTATCTCAGAATATGGATTAGATATTGTTCGAGCAGCCTTTACGGGTGGGGAGGCTAAACACCCTTATTTAGAGGCATTTAATATTGATCTATTTTTATCTCGTAATGAAAAAGAAGTTCAAGATGCGATTGATCAAGGAGTTGCAGCCGCTCTCGTTTATGATGCACCTCGTGATTATCATCCAAACCAAAAAGAAATCCGTATTGCTTTTGATGCAGATGCGGTTGTGTTCTCTGATGAATCTGAATTAATTTATAAACAAGAAGGATTAGAGGCTTTCTATGAAAACGAAAATGCAAATGCTGAAAATGCAATGAATGAAGGGCCATTTGCGAAATTATTGAAGACACTTTCTAAAATTAAAGAAAAAGATGATTCACTACTAAAAATTGCGATTGTGACGGCGAGAAATTCACCGGCTCATAAACGTGTTATTTTAACGCTACGCAAATGGGGATGTAAAATAGATGAGATGTTCTTCTTAGGGGGCGTTGCCAAGGATAAAGTTTTAAAAGCCTTTAATGCACATATTTTCTTTGATGATCAAGATTATCATGTAGGTCCTGCTTCACAATTGATTCCCTCAGGGCGAGTCCCTTATAAATCGGATTCTAAGTTACATCAATTTCAACAACATCAAGTTGAGCAACAACCGGAATATCATGAAAATCACGAACATTATGAACATCATGAACATCATGGCGAACAATCCTAGTAGTAATTTCATCAAGAAGGAAGTGAATTAAAATGGAGAAAGTTTGTCAAAGCTGTGGCTTACCATTAAATGAACGTATTTTAGGGAACGAAAATAATGGAACCTTCTCTCAAGAATATTGTTATTTATGTTATCGTAATGGGAAATTTATTCTTCCCAATTTAACAATGGATGAAATGAAACAACAAATTTCAAAAATAGTGAATCAATCGCTAGAGAATAAATTTCAAAAGTGGTTAACGAAAAAGGTACTTTGTTTACAATTAAAAACGTTAAAACGTTGGAAATAGTTAAAAGGTTAAAATCTATTCTGGATTTTAACCTTTTTTGAATAAGAAAAAAATGAACTGTCAACTTATTTATTGTGTTAATTTTATATTTTTTCTGGACACAACTCTTCAAAAATGGAAAAAATTAGTTTATAATGTTTTGTAATTAGTGCTAATCAAGAGGAGTTTTTATCTTAATTCAAGGAAGCGTAAGTCGTCCGGTTATTAGATTACATTCATGTGAGTGAATGAAGAAGTGAACTAAGAATGGAGAGTGAATGGAGAAGGGGAGTGAGGCTATGAAAAGAGTTTGTCAGAAATGTTTACATGAGTTAGAGGTCAAGACGACATCAATACAGTCTGGATTTGGAAACTTAAAGTTACATATTGAGGGGATTACCGTTTATGTTTGTCCTTGCTGTGGTGATACAACGCTAGAGTCGACTGATGTACTCGTTCTTCAAAAGCTAAGTGAAACGCTTAGTGAATCTGGAGCGAAAAAACGGACACAATCATTAGTGACAAAAGAAGACGATCGTGAAATTTTAACGCTTTCGGAAGTGGCTTCGTTATTAAGAGTTAGTCATCAAACCATTTATAATATGATTAAAGATGGCCGTTTAAAAGGCCATAAAGTCGGCCGTGAATGGCGATTTATCAAAAAAGATATTGATGCCTATATTTTATCAGAACAAAAACAATCATTTGATGATTTATTAAAGGTATAATTGAGGAAATTAGAGCAATAAAAGTGACAGGTGTGAAAACGTCTGTCATTTTTGTTTAATAGTCATTTGATATAGGATATAATGGATGTTAAGTTGATGAGGAAAGGGGTTTATTATGAAGAGAATACAATTAGGAAAAAGTGATTTAATGGTCTCACAAATTGCTTTAGGATGTATGGGATTAGGTGGAGAATGGGATGCTAAGATACCGCTAACAAAATCAGATGAAGTGGCAGCTATAAAAGCAGTTGAGGCGGCATTAGAACAAGGGATTAATTTCTTTGATCATGCTGATATTTATAAGGGTGGAAAAGCCGAAGCAGTATTTTCTTCGATTTGGGATGCCAAATTAGTAGACCGTGAATCAATTTTTATCCAATCTAAATGTGGGATTCGTTTAATGAATGATTTGTATGAAGGATCGGCTCCGCATTATGACTTTAGTTATGAACATATTATGCATTCTGTTGATGGTATTTTAAGTCGTTTAAAGGTTGATTATTTAGATAGTTTATTATTACATCGACCAGATACCTTAATGGAGCCAGAAGAGGTAGCTAAAGCTTTTTCTAAATTAAAAGAAAGTGGGAAGGTTCGTTATTTTGGAGTTAGTAATCATAATGGCGCACAAATTGACTTCTTACAGTCTTATTTAGATGAACCGTTAGTTGCCAATCAGATGGAACTGTCGTTATTACAATCTAATCTAATTGATGAAGGATTGAATGTCAATTCACTAGTGAATCCGTTAGATTATCGAAGTCAAGGAACACTGGAATATTGTCGTCATCATCAAATCACGTTGCAAGCCTGGTCACCGCTAGCAGGTGGTTCTTTAACAAAAGAGGAAGTGTCATCAGAACATGAAGAGATGATTAAACTCATTCAGTTGTATGCTAATGAATATGGAGTGAGTCGTGAAGCGATTATGGTCGCTTGGCTATTGCGTCATCCTGCACAAATTCAGCCGATTGTTGGAACGAAGACGCCTACTCGCTTACAGGCGATTTGTGAAGCGATGAAGGTGACATTAACACGAGAACAGTGGTATCGATTATATAACAGTGGTTTAGGAAAAAAATTATTATAAGGTAGCAAGAGCGAATCGCTCTTGCTTTTTTTATTAGGGCAGGGGGTATAACTTTATCTATTTGAGTTCATTTTAATAGTAGAAAAGTCAAAAGGGATGAAGATAGATGAAACAGAAAAAATTTAGATTATTGTTATTACTTGTAGCCATGTTAGGCCTCTGTGGTTGTCAGATGGAGGTACCAGATGGAAAAGTGGACCGACATTACGTTGGTGTTGGAGAAATTGAGTTTATTGATGCATCTGTTGAACAAGAAGAAGGTAGTGATTTAGCTATCTATCAAACAAGAATAAAAAATAATTCTAAGCATACGATTAAAGGATTAACGATTGAGGTAGAGTTAGAAAATGGTCGTCATACGACCATTGTGACGCAAGATACATTACAGCCAAATGATATAAGCGGGTGGATTCGTTGTGTTGGACCAAGTAGTTTACAGATAGATGATCTTAAAATGACCCGCTTTACGATTAAAATGGTTGATGATAATTACCAAGAGACCGTTGTGACCTACGATGTTGGACGGGATTTTTATACTTACAATCAATTAACTAAACAAGAAATGATTGATCCATTAATTAAAGTAGAAGAGATTGAGTTTGTGAAGCCTACGTTACTGAAAAAAGAGAATGACGAGGTCGTGTTACAGACGTATTTAAGAAATAATTCAGATTATAATCTCCAAAGTGTGATGTATACGTTTGAAGATGAAGACGGAGAAACTTATACATTATATAGTCCATTAGAAATTGAAAGTCAGCATCAAAGTTCACTTTTAACAACATCTAGTTTACCGAGTACTAATTGGGATGATTATCAATTTAAGAGTGTAAACTATACCTATCTGGATCAGGAGACCCTTGTTTATATGATGTATGATGTCCGTTTAAAGCAATATTTTATCAAATAAAAAAACACTGAATATTTTCAGTGTTTTTTTACTGCTTTATTCAAGGAAGAATCTATTGTGATGTTAAGACACCGACGTCTCTTATCACATGATTAGAAGATATGAAAGTGTACCATTTTTATTATGGTTTATTTTATTAATAAGAATACGAGATTTTAAAAAATTCTTTTATCTTTCATAGTTGTTAGTTTTTAATGGTTTCGTTATAATGGGATAGCAACTAACAGAGAGAAGTGGAATAATATTGAAAGCCATGCATAAAACGTAGGGAGAGATAAAATCATGAGTCAAAATTGGGATTTAATTGCGTATCCTTTTTTAAACGAAAAAGGCCGTTTAGTGGACCATGAAGTGTTAACCGATACATTATCATCAACACTTGGAATGATTTGTTCTTTGTCCATCCCACTTAAGGAAGAGACATGGTGGTTAATGGAGATGGTCTTACATTTAAATGGATCGATTCGAGGTCGCTTAGCCGTCAGTGAGGAGGACCTGAACAAAGGGTTAGACATGCTTCATACGTTAAAGGAAAAAAATAAGGAACGTCTGAATCGTTTTGTTTATCCGACAGGGCATGAAGTTTCTTCTTGGTATCATATTGCAAGATGTCAAGCGAAGCAAGTTGTTCGTAATTTATATTTATTAGAGCAAGACGGGCTAGATGTTCCGCAGTTGGTCATTGATTTTGCTAATTTGATTGCTAATTTATTATTTGCTTTCTCTGTTGAAGTGAATGCTGTATTTGAAGTTGATGAAGTTGAGTTTATCTCAAAATCGTATTAAGGAGGAGTTTTCATGAAATTGAATGTGAAAAAGGCATTAATCGCATTGGTAGCGATTGTAGCCGTTGTCGTGATTGGATTTACTATTTCACCGATGAACAAACAAGAGGGAGATAAATCCATTACGATTACGATCTTAAATGATGAGACCAAAGAAACGTTATTAGAGAATAAAGTATTAAAAACAGATGCTGATTCTTTAGGTGACGTTTTAGTACAGTATAAAGACGAGTTACAGCTAGAAGCAGAAGAGTCTGAGTATGGGCTGTATATTACTGGATTTTTAGGATTAAGTGCAAAGGAAAATGGAGCAACAGGCCCTTGGTGGATGTATAGTTATGAATCACCTTCTCAAGGATTAGAGATGCCAATTGGACAAGCACCAGGTGTTGATAGCTTAATGATTCACGATGGAGATATGGTAACATTCAGTTATACAAGTAACATGGGTTGGTAAGAATGAGTGTGAAAGAAATGACAAGAGTGTCGCTATTGGCGACACTCTTATTTATCATTTATAGCTGTGGTTCAATGGTCATGTATGTCGAACTCTTTAATTTCACTGTGCTATTGTATAGTGTGACGCTTCCGAAGAAACATGCTTTTTTGACTGTATTATTATTTTGTTTATTACTATTGATGGTTTATGGGATTCAACTATGGACACTTATGTACTTACTTGTCTTTCCTAGTTATACATTGCTTTATCACGTGTTTGGGAAACGATTTAAATCTGAATACTCTTTAGCAGTTTTAGGGTTTATTTTAGCCTTTTTATGTGGAACATTAATTGATTTACCTTTTATGATGCTGAGTGGAATGACATGGAAAGCACTTTGGATTCGTTTGTTACTTGGTTTTCAAGTGTCACTTGGAAATGGATTAAGCACATTTTTAGCGACGTTATTTTTATATCCACCACTTTCAAAAGTGATTAAAAAGATGAGTTGAAAATTAAAAGGTCTGATGCTAATTAGTGGCTCAGACCTTTATTTATTAAGTTTAAAATGCTGAATAATTGAAGTGAGAAGTCGTTTAATCAAAATTGTTCCGATAATGATGAGTGCCCACTTAATCATGACTTGGGTGGAGAGATGGTTTTGCGTGAGGTAGAGATGAATTTCATTGATGATTGGTAAGCAGGCGATAGTGATGAGTAGAATACCTACGAGTTGGTTGATGCTTGTTTTGATTAAATTGAGTTGTTTGGCTGAGATACCGATTTTATATAATAATGGATCAGTATAGAGTGATACCATTTGGCCGCCGTCAAAGAATGGGATGGGGAGAAGGTTAAAGAGAAAGAGTAATAGATTCATAAAAATGAAGATGAAGAGAATAAATTTTATGGTTGTAAATTGGTTGGCGATGAGCTCTAGCGAATCGGTCATACCTACTTGTGGAGTTACCATATCGTTAAAGGAAAATAGGGTGAAAAGGGTTTGAATAAAGTTGAAAATCATTTCATTAAAGGCCATAAAACCATTTAAAAGCGAGGTTTCAAAATAGAAAGTTGTGGCCAAAATAGCAGCAAGATAGTTGAAGGTGACACCTGATCCTAAAATGATAACTTGCTTATATCGAGAGAGCTTTAATTCTTGACTTTGTGGATAGATGGTGACCCCACCCCCAGGAATAATGTTAAAGGTAAAGGTCGTATATTTTGTTTTGAAGGAGATAATTTTAAATCCCATGCCTGTAATAACGTCAGTGGCTTTAACACCAAAGAAATAGGCAGATGAATAATGCCCCATTTCATGAATAAAAATACTAATGTAGGCAATTAGAATATACCAAAAAATCGCCATCATATCCCCCCTTGTTTGCATTAACCGAATTGATACAATATATGCAATTAAATTTAAAATATAAGTGTTGAATATGAAACATTGGGGGGAGAAAGTCTAGCGATTAAGAAAGATCATTTTTTAGTTGGATATCATATATTGGAATAATTTGTAAGGGAAGTCAAAATAAATTTGAAAAATTAGGAAAAAATAGCTCCCAATAGTTCATAAGTGTGTATAACATTTCAAAAAAATATAACAAAGCCATTTATTTCACTCCTTTTTTTTTGTATAATACGAATAGTTTGCATTTTTAACGGAGAATTTATAAGCTAAAAAATATATTTTTCTACATTTTTCGTGGTTAATTCGTGGAAAAGCAACAAAATGTGAGTGAAATGTAGAGGCGTTTTATATTATTTTCTTTTGCAATTTGAATTATTATATGGTACAGTATAAATTTCGAGTTGACTTTTCTTTTGTAAGGTGGGATTACTGATGCAAAATATGAATGATATTATTAAAGAATCGATGATTGCCAATGCGATTAAATGTAATTATGATGAGAGTTTTGAAACAATTTTAAATAAATTAAAGAAACCTGAATTAAAAGCAATCGTTGATGCACATGGTTTAAAAGGATGTTCATCATTAGCTAAAGGTGGATTAATTGAACGTATCAAATCAACATTAGCAGATTCAGCTCGCTTAGAGTATATTCTTTGTGGATTAGATGACGTCATGATGAGTGATTTTGTAATGCTCGCAAATGAAACGTATGTATCTGTTGATCAAGTCATGAGCGGATGCGTTCATATTTTATATAGCCTAGGATATGTTTTACCAGTTATGAATGGTAAAGAGGTTGTTTATGTAATGCCAGAAGTGGTAAAAGAGGCTTACCAAGCAATTGATCAAGTAGCTTTAGAAGAGGCTAAAGTTCGAGTTGATTTAGTTTACTTATATATGAAGGCGCTAGTAAATTTATATGGAGTTTGTGAGTTCAATCAGTTAATTTCAGTGTTCAATCAATATGAAGGACCAGAATTAACAGCAGAAGAAGCATTAAACGTGTTATTCTGTAAACTAACATTCAAAGGTGATGTTCAATCATTCGGTCCATTATTAGTAAGCGATGTATTATTAATTGATTCAGAGATGGATGCTGTTGCGTTATATGATATGCAACAAGATAAACCTTATTACATGCCAACGAAAGAAGAGGTTATGCAATTTGGTACAGATCAAGGGGAGTGGACACCTCAATTAGAACAAGTTTGCAAATTCATTTCTGAAAATATTTGTGATGATGTAAATGTGGCACGTGAAATTGCACATGAAATGGCTGTTGCCTTCACTTATAAATATCAAGCGAAATTAGCTTTTATGGCACTTGAAAGTCGTGGAATTGAAATTGAATCATACAATGTTGGACAAGCATTAATGATTTTATTAATGGATGCTTTTAACTATGCACGCACATGGGAAAGCAAAGGATTCCGTCAAGTGGATCAAGAAGCTACTTCATCAAATGACGCACAATCTAATCAAGTCGTTGTCCCAATGATTAATCCAATGAAATCAACAAAAGTTGGACGTAATGAACCATGCCCATGTCAAAGCGGTAAAAAATACAAAAAATGTTGTGGACGTTAATATCGAAAAAACACCAGTAGAGCCTTTTGCTCATTGGTGTTTTTTTGTAGGTCTTATGTGGATGACTTAGAATTAAGGTAAGCGGGTAATATAAACCTGTCTATTTTGACCTCCAACTTTGAGCTAAAATTAAGCTATCAAAGAAAAGGAGGTCAATTTTTTTATGAAAGAGAATCCAATCATTGTTCCCGTTCAGCTAGATCAATCGAATTTGGTTGAAGCACATCGTACTAAAACTCAAGGCTCTATCCCTTCCTGTCAGCTTAAAATGAATGGAGCTGAAGCGACGTTTTATAATGGAGTTGATAAACATATCTTACATGCCGTTTTAGCGGAGATGTCTAAACATGCTCGTTAATTTCTCGAATGTTCAAAACATATTCATTCCCTACCAGTGGAGGAGATATTTACTTCGTAAATGGTAGGTGACCCATCGTTTGTGGTCACACTGATATGCGCTGTGGCATTGATGGACTAGCAGGTATCATTACGAACAAGTATAATCTTGATTTATTTAACGATGCCCTTTTCCTATTTTGTGGACGAAAAAA
>NZ_JAMQUS010000077.1:0-1537 GCF_025594995.1 Turicibacter sp. GALT-G1 | reverse complement strand
GCGTAAGCGGGTAATATAAACCTGTCTATTTTGACCTCCAACTTTGAGCTAAAATGAAGCTATCAAAGAAAAGGAGGTCAATTTTTTTATGAAAGAAAATCCGATCATTGTTCCTGTTCAGTTAAATCAATCTTCATCTGATCAGCCCTATACTGATACCCCTTCATGTTACTTCAAAATAAACGGTGCTGAAGCGACGTTTTATAATGGAGTTGATAAACATATCTTACATGCCGTTTTAGCGGAGATGTCTAAACATGCTCGTTAATTTCTCGAATGTTCAAAACATATTTATCGTTTGTGGTCACACTGATATGCGCTGTGGCATTGATGGACTAGCAGGTATCATCACAGACAAGTATAATCTTGATTTATTTAACGATGCCCTTTTCCTATTTTGTGGACGAAAAAAAGACCGATTCAAAGCCCTTTATTGGGATAAAGACGGTTTTATCTTATTATATAAACGGATTGAGAAGGGGAACCTTCAATGGCCAAGAAACCAAGAAGAAGTCAAAAAATTAACCCATCAGGAGCTTCGTTGGCTACTTGAAGGCTTATCTATTCAACAACCTAAAGCCATCAAACCAGCTCAAACAGGATGTCTGATTTAAATCATTATAAAATGGTAATAAAACCTGTATTTTCTATCTACTTTTGGGCATACTAAGCCTAACATGAATCATTTTAGAAAAAGAGGTGAGGCAATTGAGTACGTTTGAATCAAAACTAATCAAAGAAAATCAGAACTTATTAAAAAAACTGGATCAACAAACTCAACGAATCACTCAACAAGATCAACAAATCACTGAGCAGACTCTAAAAATTCAACAATTAACGGAACAAGTAGAATTTCTAACAAAAAAGCTTTTTGGATCCTCAAGCGAGAAAACTAAAGTTGATCCCAATCAACTCTCACTTTTTGAGGATCCTGTTTTAGAAAACGACCAAACAAACATTGAACCAACAGAAGAAATCACATATCGCCGCCGTAAGGCATCGGGGCGTAAGGCAGAGCTAACCAAAGATTTACCCGTTGAAGAAATTCACTGTGAGTTACATGGTGAAGATTGTACATGTGACTATTGTGGTCAAAAGATGAAACCGATGGGAAAGAAAATCATTCGTGAAGAGGTCTGCTTTATCCCAGCGAAACTATTTAAAAAAGTGTACTATTCACACGCTTATAAGTGTGATTGTCATGATGACTCCTATGAACCACAGCCGATTCAATGTGCTGAAGTCCCTAAAGGACCCATTCAAAGGAGCTTAGCTGGGCCTAGTGTTCTAGCTTGGATGATCCATCAAAAGTATGAATTAAGCCTTCCACTTTATCGTCAAGAGAAAGAATGGCAGACGTATGGTTTAGAATTAAGTCGGCGCACGATGGCGAACTGGATGATCAAAGTCGCCAATGATTGGTTACGCCCACTTTACGATTATTTCGCCAAAATCTTAGTAAAAGAAGAAGTTCTTCATGCCGATGAAACGCACTATCAAGTGTTAAATCGAACGGATGGACGTGACGCAACATCTC
>NZ_JAMQUS010000076.1:0-7345 GCF_025594995.1 Turicibacter sp. GALT-G1 | reverse complement strand
TTCAAGACGTGCAGTATGTGGAGCCAGGAAAAACAGAGATGATGTTTGAAACCATTGCTCTTGCTTTACAGCAACAAAAACGAGTTTGTTGGGCGATTCCAAGAGCTGATGTGGTCATCGAGTTGGTACCTCGACTTAAACAAGCCTTTCCGTATGCGTTGGTGATTGGACTGCATGGTCACTCTGATGAAAAAATGGATTATGGGGATATTGTGATTAGTACAACTCATCAATTGATTCGTTTTTATCAAGCATTTGATTTGTTGATTATCGATGAGGTAGATGCTTTTCCATATACATTTGATGAGATGCTACCACGGCTAGCAAAGAAAGCTTGTAAACCAACCTGTGCTACGATTTATTTATCTGCAACACCATCAAAAGCGGATCAAATAGCGATTAAGAAGGGGGCTTTGAAATGTTGTCTCATTCCTGCAAGGTATCATTTATATTCGCTTGACATTCCCAAATTTCAATGGGCAGGGAATCTTGAGAAAGCTTTGAAGAAAGGGCGTCTTCCTAAGGCTGTTTTACGTTGGATGAGAAAAAAACTTGCGACTAATCGGCGAGCCCTTTTATTCGTTCCAACGATTGAAGCGGGGCATTTTCTTCAACAGGTATTAAAAAAGCTGCTGAAATTAGAAGTTGCCTTCGTTTATTCGAATGATGAGGAGAGAATTTCAAAAGTAAAAGCATTTAAAGAGGGAGAAGGGCAGTTTTTAATTACAACGATGATTCTAGAGCGTGGTGTGACGATTGCTGATATTGATGTGGCTATTTTTTGTGCTGAACATGAAGTTTATGAAGAAAGTGCCTTAGTACAAATCAGTGGACGTGTCGGTAGAAATCCTAAGTATCCACATGGAGAGATTATTTTCTTTCATTATGGAATTACAGAAGCGATGGATGCCGCGCGTGAACAAATTAAGCGAATGAATCAAAGCGCATGGAAGCAACATTTATTAAAAGAGGAGCCAAAATATGAGATGTCTAGTTTGTTATCAATTTATCGTTATTAATCGATTTCAAGAGTTGTTAGCGCTTGAACCGCCAATAATTTGTGCGACTTGTCAACAATACTTGGTTAGGAAGAAGGGACCTTGTTTATTTGAACAAAATGAATGGATGACTGAAGTTGTAGAGCGATTGAAAAAAGGAGATCTCATTTTAGTTCAATTATTTATTTCGGCATATTATCAAGAGATTAAGAGACAATTAAAATTAAAATCTCATATTATGATTTTAAATCCTGTATCACCGGGCCCTTATCCATGAATGGATATTTTATTAGAGCAGGTAGAGAAACGATTATCCAAGCAAGAAAGAGAGAAACTTCAATTGATTTTTGTTTCGTTAGATAACATTTCAAATGAGACCATCAGAATTTATTAAAAATTTATAACCGTTTTAGAGGTATAGAATTCACTAATTTTGATTAAAATGATATAAATCTCTTTTTAATAAAGAAGGAGTTCGACAAAGAAGTTTATAATCCGTTTTATGTAACAGTTTTATGTTCGACAAAAAACGGAAACCGCTTTCTTTTTGCTGGGGTTTATATTATAATAAAGGTACATCAGATAGATAGGAGTGATTCTAATGAGAATTCAAATCAGGGGAGCTAATCGTTTCAACGTAACGGATGCAATTAGAAATTATATCGAGGAAAAAGTGGGAAGTTTACAACGATTCTTACCTACGAACCAAGATTTAGAGGCTCGCGTCTACATTAAAATCTATGATGTGATTCAAAAAGTAGAGGTCACTATTCCAGGTAATCAATTTATCTTACGTGCTGAGGAAGCGAGTGATGATTTATATGCAGCGATTGATTTAGTTGTAGATAAGTTAGAACGTCAAATCCGTCGTCATAAAACGAAGGCGAATAAAAAAATCCGTGAGCGTGAAGGAATTAGTAATTACTTCATTACGATTGATGATACACCAGAGGTTTATAATGAAGAGGATGAGGTCCCTTATAAAGTGAAAAATGTTCATTTAAAACCAATGGACGTTGAAGAAGCTATTATGCAATTAGAGTTATTAGGACATGATTTTTATGTTTATCGCGATATGGCGGTTGATGCTGTTTGTGTGGTATATCGTCGTAACGATGGTAAATATGCTGTTATTGAAACAAATAACTAATTGATGATTATTAGAAGGGACTATCTGAGGATAGTCTCTTTAGTGTGTATTTAAAAATCTATCTGCATTCATTTGAGGGCTGTCTCTAGTTAGAGGTAGCCTTTTATATCGGAAGCAAATGTGCTAGAAATAAAGGGAAGTTTGGAATAAGTGTGATCGGTTTTCGTTGTAATAAAGACTTGAAGTTCATCTTTCAAAAGAGGAAGGTGACAAAAATTAGGTAACATTATGTCCATATGGGGATTTTTTGTGTACATGTTTATTCAAAAGTGGTAACATTATGTTAATAAACAGAGTATTAGCTAGCATAGGTTAGTTAACGATAGACAAGGAGCGATGATGATGATTTCAGCAATTAAGAAAATGTTAGATCCAAGTGTGAAAGTATTAAAACGTGCTGATAAATTAGCAGATGAAGTAATTGCTTTAGAACCACATATGCAAGGGTTAACAGATGAGCAACTTCAAAATAAAACGCTAGAGTTCAAAGAGAGAATTGAAAAAGGGGAAACGCTAGATGATTTATTAGTTGAAGCATTTGCTGTTGTTCGTGAAGCATCAACTCGTGTACTTGGTATGAAACCATATAAAGTACAAATTATCGGGGGGATTGCTTTACACGGCGGGAACATCGCTGAGATGAGAACAGGTGAGGGTAAAACTTTAACTTCAACGATGCCAGCTTACTTAAATGCCTTAGAAGGTAAAGGGGTACATATTATTACAGTCAATGAATATTTAGCGAGTCGTGATGCTCGTGAAATGGGTGAATTATATCGTTGGCTTGGATTAACAGTTGGTTTAAACTTAGCAGGGATGCCGTCTGAAGAGAAGAAGAAACAATATGCATGTGATATTACATATTCAACGAATAATGAATTAGGATTCGATTATTTACGTGATCACATGGTACTATATGCAAAACAAATGGTACAACGTAAATTAAATTATGCCATTGTCGATGAGGTTGACTCAATTTTAATTGATGAGGCGCGTACGCCATTAATTATCTCAGGGGGACAAAAACGTACAGCAAACTTATACGCGCATGCTGACCGTTTTGTTAAAACATTAAAAGATGAAGAAGATTATAACATCGATATTAAAACAAAAAATATTCAATTAAATGAAGGCGGAATTGAAAAGGCAGAACGCACATTCCGTATTGAGAACTTATACGATATTAAACATGCCGTCTTATTACACCATATCAATAATGCCTTAAAAGCAAACTATGTGATGGCTCGTGACGTAGACTACGTCATTCAAGACGATGAAGTTGTAATTGTTGATCAATTTACAGGACGTTTAATGAAGGGGCGTGCTTATTCTGAAGGTCTTCACCAAGCGATTCAAGCAAAAGAAGGTGTATCAATTAAGCAAGAAACATCAACATTAGCAACAATTACATTCCAGAATTTATTCCGTTTATATAGTAAATTATCAGGAATGACAGGGACAGCTAAAACAGAAGAAGAAGAGTTCCGTAATATTTATAATATGATGGTTGTTGAGATTCCAACGAACCGTCCAATTGCTCGTCAAGATGCACCAGATTTAGTTTATAAAGATATGAATGCGAAGTTTAACGCGGTTGTTAATGATGTTATTGAGCGTCATAAACAAGGACAACCTGTTTTATTAGGGACAGTAGCCGTTGAAACATCGGAATATATCTCACAATTATTAAAACGTAAAGGTATTCCACATAACGTCTTAAATGCGAAAAACCATGAGCGTGAAGCTGAGATTATCATGGATGCTGGGAAAAAGGGTGCTGTTACAATCGCGACAAATATGGCTGGTCGTGGGACAGACATCAAGTTAACAGATGAAGTGAAGGCTTTAGGTGGATTAGCCGTTATTGGGACAGAGCGTCATGAATCACGTCGTATTGATAATCAGTTACGTGGACGTTCTGGACGTCAAGGAGATCCAGGATATACACGTTTCTACTTATCATTCCAAGATGAATTAATGCGTCGTTTCGGTTCTGATCGCATGCATACGATGGTTGATAAATTAGGAATGGATGAAAATGAGCCAATTGAAAGTAAAATGGTTACTAAAGCGGTTGAATCAGCACAAAAACGTGTAGAAGGTAACAACTATGATATGCGTAAAAATTTACTGGAATATGATGATGTCATCCGTCGTCAACGTGAAGTCATTTATGGACAACGTCAAGATATTTTAGAAACGGAAGACTTAACAGATGTTATCTTTGGTATGATTGACTCTTCAGTAACACGCTTAGTTCATACTTATTCAGTAGGAGAAGCACAAGATTCAAAACAAAAGGATGCTCCTGAATATAATTATGAAGGATTATTAAATTACTTAAATACGAACTTATTCCCAGTGAATAAAGTAGAATTATCAGCACTTGAAGGAAAAACAGAGGCTGAAATGATTGAGTACATTGCTAATCTTGTGAAAGATGATTACCGTCAAAAAGAGCAATCTATTGACTCTTCAATCTTCCATGAATTCCAAAAAGTTATTGTTTTACGTGTCGTTGATACGCACTGGATGAACCATATTGATGCCATGGATGCATTACGCCAAGGAATCCATTTACGTTCGTATGGTCAAATCAATCCATTACATGAATATCAAAGTGAAGGATTTGAAATGTTTAATCGTTTAATTGAGCGTATTGAAGATGATGTAACACGTTATATCTTACGCGCAGAAATTCGTCAAAACTTACAACGTGAAGAAGTGGCTAAACCAACCGCGACGAATAGTGGAAAAGAAGAGAAAAAACGCCCTGTCACACGTAAAATTGAAAAAGTAGGACGTAATGATGAGTGTCCATGTGGAAGCGGGAAGAAATATAAACAATGTTGTGGAAATGATAATTAATAATTATCTACTTTTACCATCAACTGTTAATAGTAGGCGATTCTATAGATAAGTTGTAATGAGTTTTTCATAGGATAAAAACTTTTAACCCCTAGTAATGGAGAATTATTTTGCGAGCAAAACTGCTAGGTGATTCATCGCTACTATAGTTGGTCTTAGTCTCAAAAGGACTTGGGAACTAAGTGTGATTGAAAAATATGAAAAACCTTTTGTTTTCTATATATATAAGTCGAGATAAATTTTCTTGAGAGAAAATTTTTAACTGGACTATAGGTTGCCTAGATAGGTAAAACATATCAGTATTTTTTATTTGCTACTTAAGATGTAGAATACTTATCTGTTTATATATAGAAATAGATCATTATTCAATATAGAGTCGATCAAATTAATAGTCTTAAAATATCATAAATATAGGCTAATTATAGAAGCAGTAACATTTTTTACAGTGTAAAAAAATTACTGCTTCTTATATCGTTCAAGGATATCATAATGATAATCTTTTGAACTTGTTTTGCGTTTATGATAACAATTTTAAAAACATGAAAATTGATATAAAGAAGTGGTGACAGAGATGGAAATTCATGAAATAAGAACAGAAATCAAGAAAATGTCTGAACGTATCTCTCAATTTAAAGAATCTTTAAATGTTGAGCAAAAAGAAGCTGAGATTAAAGAGTATGATGCAAAGATGCAAGCGGTAGGTTTTTGGGATGATCAACGTAAAGCTCAAGAAGTTATTAATGCAGCCAATGCAATCAAAGATAAAGTTAATACATTCTATACTTTAGAAGGTGAAGTAGAAGATTTAGCCGTTGCTTTTGAGTTAATTTTAGAAGAACCCGATGAGGACTTACAAGTTGAACTTGAATCACAGATTAGTGAAGTCAGTGAGAAGTTAAATAAGTTTGAATTAGAAATTTTATTAAGTGGTCCATATGATGCAAATAATGCTATTTTAGAACTACATCCAGGTGCGGGTGGAACAGAATCACAAGACTGGGCTGAAATGTTATATCGTATGTATACGCGTTATGCTGAACGTAAAGGGTTTAAAGTAGAGGTTTTAGATTATCTAGTAGGTGAAGAGGCTGGAATTAAAAGCGTAACAATCAAAATTAAAGGAACAAATGCATTTGGTTATTTTAAAGCCGAGCGTGGGGTACATCGTTTAGTTCGTATTTCGCCATTTGATTCGGGAGGGCGTCGTCATACGTCATTCTGTTCTTGTGATGTCATGCCTGAATTCTCAGGAGATATTGATATCGAAATTCGTGCTGAAGATTTAAAAATTGATACGTACCGCGCAAGTGGAGCAGGTGGTCAGCACATTAATACAACTGATTCAGCGGTACGTATTACGCATTTACCAACGAATACGATTGTTACATGCCAAAACCAACGTTCACAGATTAAAAACCGTGAAGCTGCGATGGAGATGTTAAAATCTAAGTTATATCAACGTAAGTTAGAGGAACAAGAAGCGGAGTTAGCAAAAATCCGTGGTGAAGTTAAAGAGATTGGATGGGGAAGTCAGATTCGCTCATATGTTTTCCATCCGTACTCATTAGTTAAAGATCATCGCACATCATATGAGGTGGGAAACGTCCAAGGTGTTATGGATGGCGATTTAGATGGATTTATTGATGCTTATTTAAGACATAGTATCTAACGGTGGAAGTTTGTGGATAACTCATGCTATAGATAGAAAGATACACAGATTACATGTATAATGAATTTAAATATAAGTAGTGAGTAAAAGGAGTGAAGGAGATATGAAAAAGATTCCTAGTTTTACAGTTAATCATGATGATTTATTACGTGGAATTTATGTTTCACGCCAAGATGTCATAGGACAAGAAATCGTAACAACATTTGATATTCGTACAAAATTACCGAATCGTGAACCAGTTATGAATACTGCTGAAATTCATACGATTGAACATTTAGCTGCAACATTTTTACGTAATCATGAAACAGCAGCAGATCAGACTATTTATTTTGGACCAATGGGATGTCGTACAGGGTTCTATTTAATTTTAAAAGGCGATCTAAAATCAGAAGAGATTGTAGATTTAGTTAAAGAAACCTTTGAATTTGTTGCGAATTATGAAGGTGACGTTCCAGGTGCAAGTGCGCGCGATTGTGGAAATTATTTAGATATGAATTTACCAATGGCGAAATATGAAGCTAAGGCCTTCTTAGAAAATACATTAAACCAAATCACAGAAGCTAATTTAGTTTATCCAGCGTAATAAAAAAGAGGAGAATCTTTTACGAGATTTTCCTCTTTTTTTGGTTTAGAAAAACTTGGTTCTTTGTCAACTGGTGT
>NZ_JAMQUS010000075.1:0-46070 GCF_025594995.1 Turicibacter sp. GALT-G1 | reverse complement strand
AATTAATTGTAACCTATCCATTATTTATAATAATTTGAAGTAAGTGTATATATGATTTACCTTTGAATAAATTCACCTTTTTTAAATTTAGATAACCATTTGATTTAACTATTTGGAAACGATTAGATTCTCTATTTAGTATTGTGTTATGTTAAATAATGACTGCTTCTTATATAAACCATAAAAAAGATGTAACTTTACGGTTCATAGTAAAGTTACATCTTTTTTATGTGAAAGTTTCTTTATAAAATCTTTAAAATTTTATTATAAGATCCGCTCAGTTAAGAAGTTAAAGGAGTGATTATTAATGAATGAAGTGTTAGTTGTTCAAGACTTAAGTAAAAAGATTAGACGACGTGAGATTATTAAGGATGTTAATTTTCAAGTATCTAAAGGAGATATTTGTGGATTTATCGGACCAAATGGAGCTGGGAAAACAACGATCATTCGAATGCTGACGTCGCTTGTGAAACCAACATCAGGAGAGATTTGTTTAAATGGATACGATGTGATAAAAAATCGAAAAGAAGCACTAAAGCATTTAGGTGCCATTGTAGAGTCCCCTATTTTCTTTTCTCATATGAGTGGAGAAGAAGCTTTAATGAATTTAGCATTATTGATTCCCAATCAATCTAAAGTAAAGCGTCAGCAAAAAGTATCTGAAGTACTTGAGATTGTAGGGTTAAGTGAACGAAAAAAAGATAAGATTTCAACGTATTCTCTTGGAATGAAGCAACGTTTAGGTATTGCACAGGCGTTACTAAATGATCCAACAGTTATTATTTTAGATGAACCGGCTAATGGATTGGATCCAATCGGAATAGTTCAGTTAAGAGAGTTAATTTTGAAATTAAATCAGGAACATAACATTACTTTCTTTATTTCAAGTCACCTTCTAGATGAACTTCAGAAAATTTGTAATCGACTCGTCATTATTAAAAAGGGTGAGATTGCTTGGAAAGGAACAAAAGAGGATTTTTTAAACTTAGGTCAAGAAGGTGCCTCACTAGAGGAAGTATTTATTCAGCTCATTCAATGAGGAGGGACGAAAGATGAAATTACTCATAAAAAATGAAGCCATGCGCTATTTTAAAAAGAAGTCATTATGGGGCTTATATTTATCCATCCCTTTAATGGTAGCACTCATGGTGTCACAAGCAGTAAAGGCAAATGAAATAGTCTCAGTTGAAAAAGTCGCAACCTTTCATACATTTGCTTTATATATGCCGTTACATAAGATTTTTACGTTTTATCTATTTGCAATTCCTGTTATTATGACGGGAATGAGTATTGCTTCTGAGTATGAAAATAGTGAAATTCGGATGATTTTAATTAGAGGATATAGTACGAGACAAGTATATTTGGTTAAGCTTTTGATTCTCCTACTTAGCTTATTTCTTTTCATTGTAGCTTATCTGATTTGTTCTTATATTATTGGTTTTATCATGTTTCCTAAAGAAAATCAGATCATTAGTTTTTTAAGTCATGAAGCATTAAATCCAACTCAATGTTTATTATTAACGGTTAAATATTATATAGCGGTTTTACTGATTTTATCGGTTTTTACATTGGGAATCTCCTTGCTAGCGATAATGGTTTGTTCTGTTGTGACAACGACCGTGTTTGGAATGTTATTTATTTTAGGTGGCTTTGGGTTTTATTTAATTCTTCAAGTGATACAACCTTATCTATTCAGTTTAGACGTCAGTCTATTTAGTTTGTGGTCACTACCTATGATGCAATTAAAAGGAATTTACTCAATGATTACCGGACATCAAGAGATGTTACGTGAGAGTGTCATCGTTTTAAGTGTTTATTTAAGTGTTTTTTTAGGATTAAGTTATTACTTAACAGGAAAGCAAGATCAATTTATTTAATGAGGTGATAGTTTGAAAATATTAATACAAAGTGAATTGTCGCGTTTAGTTATGAGGCGACGAACAATTATTATTTTAATTTTAAGTGTTTTAGCCTTTTTATTTTTAGCCTTTTTTAATAGTTCCTTTGGGATTGGATTTTATGATCCTAACCAAACGGCAAAATTAGATGCATTAAATTTTGCCCCCTTTGTTCTAAGAGATTATCATTTTTATCTCGTGTTAGTCCTTTGTCCATTGTTAGTCGTTGAATCATTTAATCGCGAGCGTACAAGTGGTGAATATCGAATAGTCATGATTCGCCCTTACTCAAGAACACAGTTTTATAGTGCAAAGATCATTAGTTTAGCCATCATCATGGGAATCTTAATGTTCATACTATGGATCTTAGCGATGATTTTAGGAGGTGTATTATTGCCACAGACTCCGGCTACTTCCTTTTTTAACCCAGAGGTTTCGTATACGATGTCTGAAGCTATCTTTTTTAATTTCAAGTTTTATTTAGTCGAATATTTTATGTTGCTTGCAATAATTAGTGTGATTAGTAGCATTAGTTTATTGTTATCAAGTCCGTTATTAAGTTATGTAGCATCTATTTTCTTATTGTATGGAATAGGGTTTTCAATAGTACCATTTGAATTTTTAGCAACTTCGACACGTTCAATTTTTGATTTGTTATTAGGCATAGAAGCAGGAGGTCATGTTATACTAAGTTTAATAGTTATTTTAGGACTAGGCATGGGAAGTTCATATGTCATGTTTAAACGAAACGATTATTTATCTTAGGAAAGAGGGAGAACAATGAGTCAAAAGCTATTAGTCGTTGATGATGATTTAGAAATTTTACAGATGTTATATGATGCTTTAAGTGATGAGGGCTATCTTGTTTATCGAGCTCAAAATAGTAGCGAAGCTATCAAGCAATTAAAACAGCATCCTGATTTAATCATTTTAGATGTCATGATGCCTGGACAGAATGGGTTTGAGTTATGCAAAGCTATTCGAGACTCTGTGACATGTCCTATTTTATTTTTAACGGCTAAAGTTTTAGAATCAGATTTGATTGAAGGGTTAGCGATAGGAGGAGATGACTACATTAAGAAGCCATTTAGTTTAAGAGAATTAAAAGCAAGAATTACTGCTCATCTTCGTCAAGTGAATCGTCGTTCAGAAGTTGAACCAAGCTATTTAATGTTTCAAGATATTAAAATTAATTTAAAAAGTAAAGAAATTTTATATAAGGAAGAGTTGATTTCATTTACAAAGCGAGAATATGAAATTATCGAATTATTAGCACTTAATCGAAACCAAGTTTTTTCAAAAGAAAAAATTTATGAGAAAATTTGGGGATTAGAGGCAGAAGGGGATTCACAAACGATTGCGGAACACGTTAAAAAAATAAGAGCTAAATTTTTAAAAGTAGACCAACACTTTAATTATTTAAAAACGGTATGGGGAATTGGCTATAAGTGGAGTGAGGATCAAGAAGGGAAGTTTTAATATTGTTTAAAAAATATTCGTTATCAAAACAAATTAATTTAAGCTTTCTTGCCATTATTAGCTGTACATTTATTAGTACTATTGCTGGTTGGTTTATTATTTTTGTTATTGCACTTCATTTTCTTTACCCAGCGAACTATTATGATCAGCAACTTCCTAAATGGATTGATTATGTAAATCATCATTCGAGTGAATTGTTAAATGGACATGGAGAAGAAGAGTTAAATCAATTGCTCGACTTTGAAGATGTGACATATCAGGTTATTAATTTTGAAAAGAATGAAAGTTATGGAAATAGTGAAGTTAAGGAATGGACAAAACAACAATTACTTTTAAAAATAAATACTCGTGACATTGATTTTTATAATAATACGAAGCACTATATTCCATTGTTAACAAGTACGGACGAGCTAGGTGGATGCATCATCATCACGTATCCAATCCGAATGATTTCAATCCAAAATAACTCATTGATTTATAGTTTCTTTTCTTTATGTTTCTTATCTCTTCCATTTTTGTTCTTAGGCTTTTATATGTGGTTATTTGGTCGTAAACTTAGAATCAATATTTTAGTTCCTATACGAAAGCTTACATGGGCCGCTAAAAACATTAACAATAATAATTTAGAGTTTGAGCTTTCTTATGACTATCGAAATGAATTCCAAGATGTTATTGTTTCATTTGAACAAATGCGCCAAACATTAAAAGAGTCATTAAATGAACAATGGAAGATTGAGCAACAACAAAAGGAGTTAATTAGTTCTTTAGCTCATGATTTAAGAAGTCCATTAACGGTCATAAAAGGTCATGTTGAAATGCTTCAAGACGGAGCTTATCGTTATGAAGATCGATGTGTTAAATATTTAAATGTGTTAGAAGGAGCTACATCTCGGGCGATACTGTTAGTGGAAGATTTAAATCTATTATCTCAAGTTGAACAAGTTGACTTTAAATTGACAAAAGAAGGTGTCCTAGTGAAAGACTTTTTCTTAAGTCAAGTAAGCTTATATGAAGGATTAGCTAAACAGCGGAATATAAATTTAACGCTCAATTTAAAAGATATTAATCCTTGTTTACAAGTAGAAATAGATCGAAATCAAATAGCACGTGTCCTTGATAATCTTGTGATGAATGCTTTTAGATATGCTCCACATTCATCTACTATTACAATTCATCTTGATTCAGATGATTATAATTTGTATGTTGAAGTAATTGATGAAGGAGAGGGGTTCTCTGATTATGATTTAAAATATGGGATCAACAAGTTTTACCGAGGAAATAAAGCACGAACTAAAGATGGAGGTAGTGGATTAGGACTATATATTAGTAAACGCATTATTGATTTACATGATGGATCGATGAAATTAACTAATACGCTAACAGGTGGAGCACGGGTTATAATTACGTTACCTATTTGAATTATTTAATTGGAATCAATTGTTTTAGCTTTAGTTCTTATCAATAAAGCAAATAACAGATTGTAAATTCTCTCAATAGCTTCAGTAATTATTGTGTTATAATAATTAAAATAAAAGGAGGATTTATATGATGACCGACCGTTTTAAGAAGCAGTTAGATTTCTTTTTGGAGATTGATAAGGTTAAAAATATTTTACGTATGACTTCGATTGCAGACGGATCTCGTCGTGAAAATGACGCAGAACATTCATGGAGCTTAGCAATCATGGCATTTTTATTTGTAGAGTATGTGGATGAAAATGTTGACCTTTTAAAAGTGATAAAGATGGTGTTAATTCACGATTTAGTTGAAATTTACGCAGGTGATACCTTTTGCTTCGATGAAGAGGGAATGCAGGATAAAGAAGCACGTGAACAAGCATCAGCAGATAAAATTTTTGGTTTATTAGAAACTGATCAAGGTCAAGAGTTGCGTATTTTATGGGAAGAGTTTGAAGCATGTGAAACACCTGAAGCTGAATATGCAGCTATGCTTGATCGACTACAGCCATTAATTATGAATTATGTGAATGAGGGTGGAACTTGGGCACAGCATGAAATTTCTGTGGAGCAAGTTTATAAAAGAAATCAAATTACGCTTGAAAAAGGACCACAAGCCTTTAAAGATTTAATTCATCATGTTGTTGAAGAGTGTGTAGCTAAAGGTTATATTAAATAGAAAAAAGTCGCCGTTAAATTAACGAGCGACTTTTCTTTTGTTTTTATCTAATTTGATTCGATTAGTTAGACGAACGAGTGATGATACGAGTAGAATACCAAAGGCTAAACATCCTGCAATAGCAATCGTGTGGACAAATGTGGATAAAAAGGCGTCAATGTTTCCATCAATAAAGTGTTCCATTGTATAATAAATTCCGCTACCAGGAACGAGAGGAATTAAAGCAGCAATTAAGTAAACTGTGACAGGTACTTTATGCAGACGAGCCATAATTTCAGCATAAAGAGCAATTACAACGGTTGCGATGAAATATTGACTTAAATCAGTTCCAAAAAATGCTGATAGCTCAAACGCAAGCCACCCTAAAGCTGCACCAAATGAGGCAAAGAAGACCATTTTTCCACGAATATTAAAGATGACACAAAAACCAATCGTAGCTACGAATGAATATAAACAAGATAGCAAGATTTTCATCGAATTCCTCCTAGAAGTATGATGCTAAAGATAAAGCGATCCCAGTTCCGAGTGCAATAGAGGTAGCTGTTAGTAACGCTTCTGTCATTTTTGTTTGGCCAGCAATAAAGTCACCTGCAATGACGTCACGAACTGAATTAGTAATCGCTACTCCCGGAACTAATGTCATGACAAGACCGATAATAATCTTATCCACTTGTTGTCCTATTCCAAGATCACAAGCAAATGTTGTTAAAAAAGCGCACATTAAACTACACAAGATGGTAATGAAAAATGGATTTGTTCGGAATCGACTCAGATGAGATGAAACAATCTTAATGAGCGGTCCAATTAAAAGTGCACAACAAGCGTCCAGAAGTGTTCCACCGAAAAAGAGGGTAAAAGTTGAGCACGTGATGGCATAGGCTAATAATTGAACTCTGAAGCTATAAATAGGACGATTTGCAATGACCTCTAATTCTTCTTTAACTAATTTCAACTCTGGTGTTGTTTGACAGATTTGTCGACATAAATTGTTTAATCGTTCAACTTTATCTAAGTTAGTTGAGCGATCATGAATCCTTTTTGTCTTTGTAATATTAATATTTTCTGGCGTTGTAATCGTGATAATAATGGTCGTTGGGACAGCGTAGACATCGACCTCTTTAGCACCGTAAGCTAGTCCCATCCGTTGAATCGATTCTTCGACGCGATATATTTCAGCTCCATTTTCAAGAAGCATTTTTCCTAATTGAGTACTTACATTTAATAATTTATTAAAATCCATATTTAACACCTCACGGAAAGTATAACACAAGCAAACGAAATAATGACAAAAATCTTTGAAATTGACAAATCTAGTAATTAATTATATAAAATATATATGTTACATATATATTTAGATTAAATAAAATAGGAGAAACTTGATGAGAAATGAACAGTTAATCAGTGATTTAGTTGATATGTTTTTCGAAGCTAAAAAAATTGTTGAGTATTTACCAACGTTACCAGGAACTCTTCGAAAAAGTCATTTGCAAGTTTTACAAATGATTGAAAAGTTAAAAGTCACTCAGGAGGAAGTCAAAGTAACTGATATAAGTAAGCGATTAAAGATTAGTTCACCTAATATTACGAAATTGGTGAATGAGCTTCAGGAAATGAACATGGTAACTAAATGTCCATCTCTAAAAGACAAACGTATTGTTCAAGTTGACTTAACGGAAAGAGGGAAGGAGACATTGACACATTATGTGATGAATTATCATCAGCACTTGGATCAATTGATTGAGAAGGTTGGAGCTGAACGTTGTCAATTAACGATTGAAACCATGAAGGAAATATCAAAAGAAATGAAGCAAGCTTCAATTAAATTTGGGGAGAAATAAAAATGAAGGTAATGAATAATCCGATGGAGGAAAGTAAAGCATTTCCTCTTATTATGACTTATTCTACACCAGCTATTATTGCATTATTGATTAGTGCGATTTATAACATTGTCGATCGAATGTTTGTTGGAAATTATGTTGGAGATTTAGGTTTAGCCGCCTTATCAGTTTGTTTTCCGATAACTTTTATTATGATTGGAATTGGACTTTTAGCAAGTGCCGGTGGTGGAACATTGTTTGCTTTAAAACTTGGAGAAAAAGATATGGAAGGGGCAAATCGAGCATTTGGAAATGCCTTTAGCTATGTGTTAATCTTAGAATTAGTTGTGACTGTTTTATTACTTTTAATAGGTCAAAAATTTTTACGACTACTTGGTGCAAGTGATGTTGTGTACCCAATGGCTAAACAATACTATGACATTGTTGTCTTTGGGTCTGTTTTTCAAGGATTAACATTTGTATTGAATGATTTTACTCGTGTTTCAGGAAAAGTTTTTTTAGCCTTATTGATTACTGGAAGTGGCGCGATTGTTAATATTATTCTAGATGCGATTTTCGTTATTGGTTTTGGATGGGGTGTTCAAGGCGCTGCATTAGCAACGGTCATTGGACAAGTTATCTCGACTTTAATTGGATTATGGGTCATCTTTGGAAGAAAGACGATTTTAAAGCCGAAAAAAAATGATTTTAAATTAGATCCGTCAATCATTCAAGAAATTACGAAATTAGGGGTTGCTTTATTCATTGCACAGTTTGCCTTTGGATTCATTAGTTTAATTTATAATGTGTATCTTGGAAAGTATGGCGGAGATTTAGCCATTTCTGTTTACGCGATTATCTCAAGTATTATGACTTTCGTTCTTATGCCAGCGAGTGGACTAAGTCAAGGGATGCAACCGATTCTAGGATGTTGTTATGGAGCTAAATTATATCCTCGTGTCAAATATATGATGAAAACAGGGTGCTTAATTTCCATCGTTATTACAACGATTATTTGGATACTGGTTCAACTGTTCCCATCTCAGCTTGTTTATTTATTTGGTGGTGGACAAAATGAAGATTTAATGTCTTTAGGGGTAACAGCCTTGAGAGTGAACTTTAGTTTGATTCCGATTGTGGGATTTGTGCTCTTATGCATCACCTTTTTCCAAGCGATTGGAAAAGCTAAACCTTCTATTATTTTAACGCTTGTAAGACAAGTGATTGCTTTAGTTCCATTTATTATTATATTACCAATTTTCTTTGGAGTAGAAGGGATTTTCTTTGCTCAACCTATTAGTGATCTAATTACTTTACTGATGTCAACTATTCTTTTAAGAGCAACGTTTAAAGAGTTAGATCAACAAGAATCAGGGCAATCTTAAGATTAAGCTTGTGAGTGTTATAGGTACCAATCAGTTGAATGGACATATAATATATAGAATATATAAAGTGGATAAGAGATTAATTAAAAGCGACCGTTGTCGAAAAATGACGGTCGCTTTATTGTTGAGGAAATCTTTTTAGATTGCTTATTTTTTCTGTGTATGATACAATTAATTTAACTTAATAGTCTTTTTTTATTTAAATTTGAACCACTGTGGTAGTGTTGAACTCGAACATTGATTGAAATTTTTTGAAATATGGCATTAAGAAATAAAATATCTCAGGAGGTACTTGACTATGACTACAGGTACAGTAAAATGGTTTAACTCAGAAAAAGGTTTCGGATTCATCACTGTTGAAGGTGGAAACGATGTATTCGCTCACTTCTCAGCTATCCAAGGTGAAGGATTCAAAACTTTAGAAGAAGGTCAAAAAGTTTCTTTCGAAATCGTTGAAGGTGACCGTGGACCTCAAGCAGCTAACATCGTTAAATTATAATTTTTAACTCATTAGCTTAAAGGCTGTGAATAGAGAATCTATTCACAGCCTTTTTTTATTTGATTTGGTTAGTCTAAAATTGGAGTTATGTGTATATATTTAATATAGGGCAATAAATACAGTGATAGATATTGGAAGATTTGATGGGATTGAAAATAATGGAGCTTTATTTTCATTATATAAGATAACAAAGAGAGGGGAGGGGCTGTTCCTTGATGATTGACGAAAGGGAAATAAACTCTTTTAAATGAGCTGAATAAGTGAATCGTTAACTTTTAAAGGGCTACTAGTGACAACTTTCGATAAATATAGATGTCTATGTATCAAAGGAACAGAGAAAATGATGAAAAATATTATGAGATTATGTATTCAAGAGGCGGTGAACGGCGTTAATAAAGGTGAAGGAGGTCCATTTGGTGCCGTTATTTTAAAAGATGGCGAACTGATAGCAGTCGCTCATAATACGGTCATAACAACAAATGATCCAACGGCACATGCTGAAATCAATGCGATTCGTCAAGCTTCACAAAAACTACAAAGATTTGATTTAAGTGATTGTATTTTAGTGACCTCATCAGAGCCCTGTCCGATGTGTTTATCTGCTATTATGTGGGCAGGAATTAAAAAGGTCTATTACGGATGTAATGTTCATGACGCGAAAGAAATAGGATTCGCAGATGAATTTATTTATCATTATTTAAAAAATAAATCACTAACTGAACCACCTATTATTCTTGAAGAATTATTAAGAGATGAAGCGCTAGAAGCTTTTAAAATTTGGTATCAAAAAGAAGATAAAGTACCCTATTAAGGAGGTATAAAGGAGGGGAGCTATCTTATGCAAAGGGTGAGTTATGGTATGCCCCAACTCATCGAGTTAAACTCGGTTGAAGAAAATGTTCGACTTTGCTCACAGTTGGGGCTTGATTTTATTGAGTTAAATTGTAATTTACCATCGTGCCAACCTGAAACGATGAATGTTCATTATCTAAACTTATTGAAAGATCAGTATGGGATCAAGTTTACTTTGCATTTACCTGAAGATTTAGACTTAGGACATTTTAATCGTCATGTCCGTGAAGCCCATTTGAAAGTTTTAGAGGAGGCGATTGGGGTTGCTGATCGCTTAGGATGTAAAATTTTAAATATTCATATGAATCCAGGCGTTCATTTTACACTTCCAACAGAAAAAATTGAGTTATACGGTAAATATCAACAGCAATATTTATCAAATATTAAATCTAGTCTAGAATTGATTGATATTTGGCTAGGGGGAACAGGCGTTCATATCTCAATTGAGAATACCGGTTTGTTACATCGGCCTCACATTCAAACAGCTGTCAATCAATTGCTTAAAAGCGGGCGTTTTTGTTTAACATGGGATGTGGGTCATGATTATATTTCATCACACGCGGATCGAGAATTTATGTTAAATCATCGTTCATCTATTAAGCATATTCATCTTCATGACGCAAAAGAGAGAAATGATCACTTAGAACTTTATACAGGAGAAGTTGATTTAAATGAAAAATTACAAATAGCGAGTGAAAATCAGGCAAGTGTTTTAATCGAGGTTAAGACAAAAGAGTCATTAATTCATTCAGTGGCGAAGTTAAAAGAAAAGCATATTTTTAAATAATAAAACCTCCATATTGGAGGTTTTTTTCATTGTGAAAATTCTGATTCAAAAAATTCGATTTTAGCTTGTAAAATTCGTTCAAGTCCCGAAATTGCTTGAGAAATCTCATCTAAGCAAAGTTTTGCATTGTATAACTCATCTGGGGTTATCCCCTGGGAATTAACGATATTATTTAATCGTTGTGATTCATTGTAAATGACATCTGAAAAAAAGGATTCTTGTAAAGCGATAGAGGCAATCAAATTATTAATTGCTTGATTGTGATTTGATTGATCAGACGATAACATATAAATTTCCTCCTTATTACGATTGTTAAAAATTAAAGATACTTATATTTTATGTTATGCGAGGAGAATCTAAGGTGTTATTGAAAGACAATGATTTTATCGCGTATAACTAGAGTTATTTGATAAATACTAAAGATAATCCATGAGGAGGTGAAACAATGAGTCCAAAAGAACTTTTATATATTCAAGATGCGTTAGGACATGCTCAGCATATGGAGAAAAAATGTCGTCAATGTGCGACTCAAATTCAAGATGAAGAGTTAAAAGTAGTAGTAGAGCGTTTAGCTAATAAACATAAAATGATCTTTGATCAATTTTATCAACTATTAAATCAGTAAGGAGGGATTAGTATGAACGATCGTGATTTAATGGAAGATGTACTTTTAGTCGTAAAGGGTGCAGCTGACCTTTATTTACACGGAACAATTGAGTCATCAACATTAAATGTTCATTCAACATTCGAAAAAGTTTTAAATGATACATTATGTATGCAAAATGAAATTTATAACTTAATGGCACAAAAGGGTTGGTATCCGACACAATCTGCTGAGCAACAACAAATTGATCAAGTTAAACAAAAATATGCTCAAGCTGCTGGACAGGGTCAAAACTAACCAAAAAGATTCATCTTAAAATGATGAATCTTTTTTATAAAGAGTAAATAGTAATTATTATAGTTTTTAATTTTAATGATTATATGGTCTAATAAAGGGGAAATATAAGAATAATTGTTGGTAAAAATTTAGAAAGTATGTTATTTTTATTAATGATATAGAAACGACCTAGTGAAAAATTAAATAGTTTAGGAGTGAATTCGTTGTTCTTAACAGTTGGAGAAAAAATACGTCAAGCTAGACAACAATTTAATTTGAAACAGGGGAGCTTTCGTAATTTTGGGATTACGCAACATTATTTGAGCATGATTGAAACAAATAAGCGTCAAGCACCAGAGCAGACGCTAAGGGATATCTATGATGCTTTCATCAATTTAACGAACGGTGAAATAGAATCTTTTTATACCTTTGAAGAATTTTGTTTACCTATTGAACTACAAGTTAGCCGTTGGTTAGATCAACAATTGAATTCAGAAACATTACCCCAAAGGTATGAAGAACTTATGCTAATTGTTGAAAAATATTCATTAGGCGAGTATATGATATTTATTGATGAGCGAATGGGTGAATATTATTTTAAAGCCCAAGATTATTCAATGATGGCATATCATTATCGTCGTGCCATTGGTAATTCGAGGAAGTTTAAATTAAATCCATCGTCTTTATATTTTGAATTTGGAAGGCGTCTAAGAAAGATTGGAAAATATGACGAAGCTGTATTGGTCTTAAGTTTAGCCTTCTTAGTAGCTAAAGAATTATCGCCTGATTCTCTGTTAGTTTGCGATGCACAAATTTATTTAGCGCTAACATATCATCGTATGAAAGAGTATCGATTAGGACTTGAAGTTGTTAATGAGTTATTGAAGAATAAAGATAATTTAAAAGAAGGTCGATATGTAGGAACTTTGATTGTTAAAGAGTTATGTATGAGACGTTTAGAAGGTGCAGAAAAATCAAGAAAATACTTATATGAGTTATTAGATTCTGATATACTAAATCAATTTCCTAGTTTCTCTCATTATGTGTATCATAGTTTAGGATGGAATTATCTTGAGTCTCAAAAATATGAGAAAGCATTGGAGGCTTTGCAAAAAGCATTACCGTTGCGGCCTAAACAATTAGATAAGGCCATAACAACTTTATTAATTGGTCGTATTTACTTTGAAATAGGTCAGTATGAAGAAGCACAAAAATATTATAGTGAAACGAAAGAGACTATTCTGATGTCAGAAAGTCTTCGTACGAAGCTATTATGGATAGATGAACAATTAGATTTATATTGCAAACTAAATCAAATCCATCAAGTTAAAGAATTGTTTATTGAGTTAAAGTCCTTAGTAGATATTGATAAGTTTCCAGAATCAATGTTATATGAGCTAAAGACAAGTATGTATAAAAGATTTGAAGGGTTATCATCCCTTCGAAGAGAAGAATATCTTTTTTTATATAATTTCTTTGCCTCTTAAAAATATCACAAAATATCACATACTTATGTGATATTTTTTTTGTTTCTTTTACTATAGTTATATAGTATTATAGACATGTACAAAGGGTAATGTACACAGGGACTAATTCTGAGTTATTTAATTTGGGAGTAAATAGCTTAGATAAGTAGACTTATTTAAAAGGTGGGAATTTTAAATAAGTTATATATGGGTAGAGATTGTTCTCATTCTTTTTATAAAATTTAAATCATCGTAGGGGTACGTTGGTTGAATCTAAAAATCCGTTTAATGTGGGAATTAAACGGATTTTTTTTATTTTAAAGGAGAAACTATATATGATTAACAACTTTTAGATTGATTTTGGAGGGCGACTATGCTTGAGGTGACACTGTTAGGCTGTGGAGGAGGAATGCCTTTACCAACTCGATATTTATCAGCAATATTGCTTCAATATAAAGGAAGAAAGATTTTAATTGACTGTGGAGAAGGTACACAAGTATCAATGCGAGAAATTAATAGTGGTTTTAAATCAATAGATATTATTTGTATTACGCATATTCATGGTGATCATATAATTGGTCTTCCTGGGATATTGGGTACGATTGGAAATAGTGGTCGTCAACAACTATTATATATTATTGGACCAGAGGGAATTAAAGAAGCTGTTGCAGCAGCGAGAGTTATTGCTAAATATTTACCTTATGAAATCATCGTGATTGAGAATCCTCGAACTCTTATTGAAGGATTAACTGATGAATTGAAGGGACAAGTTGTCATTGAAACGTTAGAGGTGGAGCATTCTTCCCCATGCTTAGCATATAAAATTCATATTAAAAGACGGCCAAAGTTTGATGTGGAGAAAGCAATAATGAATCAAGTCCCTCGTTTATTATGGAATCGACTTCAACAGGGCGAAGATATAATTGAATATGAGGGAGTAACCTACGTTAAAGAGATGGTGCTAGGTAAACAACGAAAAGGCATTCAAGTGACAGTAGTTACTGATACTCGTCCAATTAATCAAATTATTCCTTTTATCCAAAAAAGTGACTTATTCATTTGTGAAGGAACATATGGAAGTTTAACAGATATTGATAAAGCCATTAAAAATAAGCATATGACTTTTGAAGAAGCGGCAACTTTAGCTAAAAAAGCGGAAGTTGATCAACTATTACTGACACACTTTGGCGCTGCTATGACTGATCCGGCGGATTACAAAGAAAATGCGACTTCAATTTTTGAACAAACCATTATAGGAGAAGATCACTACTCGATACAATTAAATTTCAAAGACTAGAACACATGTTTGGGATTTCTAAAAAGGATGTGGTAAAATAATAGATATTCCAAATGATGGAGGTTAGTATAATGATTAATTGTATTGGAAAAGTTACAATCTATGTAAGCAATCAAGAAGAAGCAAAGCAATTTTGGACAGAGAAAATGGGATTCGTTTGTCATGAACAACCAATGGGACCTAATTTTAAATGGATGGAAGTTCGTCCAAACGAAGGAGCAGTTACATCATTCATTATTTATGAAAAAGAATTAATGCAAAAACAAAACCCAACTGCTAATGTAGGACATCCAAATGTTATTTTAAGCACTCAAGAGATTGAAAAAGCTTATGATCAAATGAAAGAAAATGGAGTAGAAGTTGGCGAATTACAAGTCATGCCATATGGTAAAATGTTCTCATTTAAAGATCAAGATGGGAATGCTTATTTACTTCGTGAAGATAAATAATTTATATAGACTATATAAGTCCAGATAAGTTTTTTACATCGTAAAAACTTTTAGCTGGACTATAGTCTGCCTTGAACGGCATGATCATCCCATATTTCGGTTGCTGTATTAAACGTAGAAAACATTTCTGTTTGTATATAGTTATCTTAAAGGGTGCTAGTCTTTTTTTATTTTTCTTAGAATTTGTTAGGGGGAAAAGCATAACATATTTTTAGTATTTGGAATATAAGTAGATAAGTTGGTAATTCTAATAAGGTACCGTTTGAGGAGGTAGATTATATGGAAAAAAAAGTGCGACTTATTAGTGCTATTATTGTACCAGCAGTATTGTTTGTTTTATTTACTACTACTTATCAAAATTATCTTCCACAAAGAAATGTAATGGAGTTATTGGATAATTATAAATCATTACATTATGATTCAGAAAATGTTGCGATTAGATTATCTACTGATTCATCAGTCGAAACAGTTCTTTTAAATAAAGTGTTACCAAACATGAACTATAAAATTTTAGAGAGTCATATTGATGGAGATACAGCAATCGTTTCTCTACAAATAAGTAATATTAATTTGGATCATATGCTTAATGATTATCAAGCTAGTTTAGTTAAACAAACATTGAAACCTGTGCAAGATCAAAATTTACAGTCAACTGCACAGATTGACGACTTTGAGATTAGTTTATTAGTTAATTTAATTGATGATCCATCGATTAAAAAAGAATATGTCAGCCAAGATATTGAGCTAACACTTCATAAACAAGACGGAATTTGGGTACTAGAGGATAATGAAGCTTTTTTTAAAGCGGTTATGGGATATCAATCTGATGAGATTACATTCGAACATCTACTTCGTGAAGTTCAGTAGAAATAGAAAGCTATTTTGATTATAACAATCAAAATAGCTTTTTTTATAAGACAGATTGTAATATTAAGTGTAACACATAAAAAACCCCCTCATTTAACTGGGTAAATGTATTGAGAATCACCAAATTTACTTTTAAACATAAGATAAATTGGGTTATTTAATTGATTAGATGGAGGGATTTAAAATGGATCAAAATCTTTATCGTGCACTGAATCAACTGTTACAAGATTTAACTGTGGCAGAGCGAAATGTTCATATTCTTCACTGGAACTTAATTGCTGAAGGTTTTATCTATTTACATCCTTATTTGGGCGATGTTTATAATCAAATTTTTGAGTATATTGATATTACCGCTGAACAAATCCGTTTTCAAGAAGCATTGCCCGAAGGAACATTACAAGAGGCTACTTCCCATACTCGTTTAAATAGCATTGACTCAAAGCGTACTTATTCTAGCCAAGAAGCGATTACTATTACAATTTCGAATCTTGAGTATTTAAAAGCATTTACAAATAATATTATTACTTATGCCGATGAAAATAAATATTGGGATATTGTTGATGTTTTTACTGCACAGGTGGTTTACTATGATAAAGTTCTATATTTCTTAAGAAGCTCTCTAGAAAAATAAGCTTTAGTTTTATATGTTAATTTATTGTAAACGAACTCATTGAACTCAAAGCATCTCATCGCGTTACTTTTTACAGTTGTTTTAGTTGATAGTTTCCTAAAGCAGTTTATTATTATTTTATTTTTTATGAGTAATTGTATCTATCTTTCATAAGTTAAGATGAGGTTAAGACATGGATGTTCCCCCCTTTCATTTAGTTGATAATGAATGAGGGCGAGCATCCATGTCTTTTTATTGTTAGAAAATACTTTTAAAGCTACTGTAACTCAATAATATAAGTTAGATGTTAAGTGGAAATTTTTTTGGAAAGCGCTATTTTCAAAAGTTGATCTAACTGGTATTATTAGGTATAGTATTAAACTTTAATTAGGATGAAATCGGAGGGGATAAATAAATTAAGATTTAAAGAAGGATTTATTATCTTAAGTCGTTGATATAATCATCATCATTGATAAATATCTTTATGGAATATTGAAGAAAAATATTGCAATTCGATTAGTTAATGAACGATAAAAAATAGATGATGTGACGACTTATTACTACAACGATTTATTTGAGGGATGGCGGTATTAGCCGTTAAATGAGAGAGATTGAATATGAAGAATGGAGAGTAAAAATGGAACAGTACATTAGTGAGCAGTTTAAAGTGACGTTTAAACCGATGGCAAATTCAGGGGCGGTCATCGAAGGAGAGCGATATCGAATTTCTTTTTTAACCTCGCGTTTAATTCGATTAGAATATGAGGAGAATGGATGTTTTGAAGATCATGCCAGTCAAGCGTTTTGGTATCGTGAACAAGAGGTACCAGCATTAAAGATTAAAGAAACAGAAGATATCATTGAAGCATCAACTGAACATTTACGTTTACGATATGTGAAAAATCAACCTTTTAGCGTGGATACTTTATCAATTGAGTTAAAATATTCATGTAAAATTTGGCGTTATGGAACGGAAGAAGGTCAAAATTTAAAAGGAACGGCTCGAACATTAGATGAAGTGAACGGGATGTTACAACTTGAAAAAGGGTTAATGTCAAGAGATGGTTATGTTATTATTGATGATTCAAAATCACTTGTTTTTAACGAATCAGGTTGGCTACAGCCACGCACCGCATCAGGAGTTGATTGTTATTTCTTTGGATACGGAACAGATTTTAAAGGATGTCTAAAAGATTATGCCAAAGTTTCAGGAAAAACGCCTTTAATTCCACGTTTTGCACTTGGAAACTGGTGGAGTCGTTATTGGCGTTATTCTGATGAAGAGTTATTAAAATTAATGACTCGCTTTGAAACGGAGGAAATTCCATTGTCGGTTTGTATTATTGACATGGATTGGCATCAAGTTGCCATTGATCCGAAATACGGAAGTGGCTGGACCGGTTATTCATGGAATCGTGACTTATTTAAAAACCCAACGCAATTTTTAAAACAATTACATGATAAAAAGTTAAAAACGTCTCTTAATTTACATCCAGCTGATGGAATTCGAGGCCATGAAGATTGTTATAAAGATGTGGCTGAATTTATGGGCGTGAATGTTGAGGAAGAACAAGCCGTTCAGTTTGATATTTCAAGTCCAAAGTTTATGAAAGCTTACTTTGATAAAGTTCATCAACCAATGGAAGCTGATGGGGTAGATTTTTGGTGGATAGATTGGCAACAAGGTCAAAATTCAAGTATGAAAGGGTTAGATCCACTGTTCTTTTTAAATCATTTACATTATCTTGACTTAGGACGTGACCAATCTAAACGTGGCTTTACTTTTTCACGTTGGCCAGGTCTTGGTGGACACCGTTATCCCATTGGATTTTCAGGCGATACGATTGTAACATGGGAATCTCTTCAATATCAGCCATACTTTACAGCAACCGCTGCTAATGTAGGTTACGGTTGGTGGAGTCATGATATTGGTGGACATATGCAAGGGTTAGATGATTCTGAACTTTATGCGCGTTGGGTTCAATATGGAGTCTTTAGTCCAATTAATCGCCTGCATACGTCAAGTGGGATTTTCAATCGCCGTGAACCATGGAAACATTCTCATGAAGCATTCAAGACGGCTAAACAGTATTTAAATCTACGTCATCAATTAGTGCCGTATCTTTATTCAATGGCTTGGCGAAATGAACAGGAAGGTCTTCCATTAGTTACACCACTTTATTACGATCACCCACATGAACAAAAAGCATATGATTATAAAAATGAGTATTACTTTGGTAGTGAATTATTAGTGGCTCCACACTTAACAAAACGCTCAAATGTGACAAATCGTAGTTATACAGAAGTTTGGTTACCAAGTGGAGATTACTTTAACTTCTTTACAGGAGAGCCTTATAAAGGAAATAATGTTTATCCGATGTATGGGAAATTAGAGGAGATGCCTGTATTTGCGAAAGCAGGAGCGATTATTCCTTTAGCAAAACATGATGATAATTCCATTGAAAATCCAGCTAAGATGGATATCTTAATTTTTGGAAAAATTCAAAATTCATTTAACTTATATGAAGATGATGGAGAAAGTCGTCAATACGAACAAGGGGCTTATGCAATTACAACGTTTGCTGTGGATGCAAAAGGAAATGATTTAACATTTAACATCTTACCGGTAGCGGGAGACGTATCCGTTTTACCAACACAGCGTGAATATTGTTTAAAATTTAGAGGTGTGAGTCAAGAGGCAGATATTGTCGTTAAGATCAATGATGAAATCATCAAGGCAGAAGCCTCTTACGATAAAGTCACTTCAACACTAAGTGTAGAGTTACCAAATTATTCGTATACGGATGTAGTTGAAGTTTTCATCACAAGTGAAGATTTATATGGTTATCATCATGATGTGAATGAAGCAATTATTGAGCTAGTTCAAGATTCAACGATCCCAATGACGGATAAACAAAAGTTTGAACCATATTTCTACGGAATTTTAGATGAGAACTTGACGATCAATGAACGAATGATACGTACACTAGCTATGCCAATTCATGAAGAAGTCAAACAAGCTGTACTATCTATCTTATTGAAAGCAAAAATGGATGACGAAAAATAAGATTAAAACCTTAGAGATGAAGTGAAATTCATTTCTAAGGTTTTTTGATTTCACGATTAAATTGTGGTGTTTTTCCCTCTAAAATAGCATGAGACTTTAATTTCATGTATAAATATCGTAAAAACTGTCGCATTTATATTGACAATTCGTTATAAAAAAATGGTATAAAGAGAAAGGATATACAGTTTGATTGAGAAGGATTCATAAAAAAGGAGAGAATAAGAATGATTAAATTAATTGCGACAGACATGGATGGAACATTATTAACAAGTGAAAAGAAGTTTCCTCCACATATGTTTAATATAATTGATCAGTTACATGAACGTGAGATTAAATTTGCGGTAGCTAGTGGACGTCAATACTATACGTTATTAAAAGATTTCGAGTCTGTAAAAGATGAAGTAACATTTATTTGTGAGAATGGAGCGCTTGTCTTTGATAAAGGAGAAAATATTTTCTGTGATGCAATGGCATATGAAGATATTGTGAAATTGATTGAAATGATTCGTCAAATCAAAAATGCTTATCCAATTCTATGTGGAGTAGAATCAGCTTATATTGAGGATACTCATGAAGAATTTAATGAAAATGCAGATATGTATTATGCTCGTTGTGAACGTGTGGATGATTTACTTGAAGCTGCAAAGAGAGATAGAATTTGTAAAATAGCTATTTTTGATACAGAGGATGCGCAAATAAATACTTACATGCATGTTAAACATTTGAATGATAGCTTTAAAGTTTCGCTATCAGGACATCAATGGGTAGATATTATGAATCCGACGGTTAATAAAGGTGAAGCCATGCGTCTAATCCAAAAGAAATATAATATCTCTTATGATGAGACAATGGCTTTTGGAGATTACTTAAATGATTATGAGATGATGCAAACTTGTTATTATAGTTATGCTATGGAAAATGCCCATGAAGATTTAAAAGCTATTTGTAATTTCAATGCCCCATCCAATGATGAATTTGGAGTGATTACGACAATAGAACATTTTTTAAAAAAATAAAAAGCATATTATTTGTCTAAAAAAAAGTCGTGTGAGATAATGAAAATGTCTCAGAGAGACAACTGTAAAACAATACAATAAAGTCCTTGCCAAGACTTTTTTTAAACAGTAATTTATCCCCTCAAGAGTATTTAATAATTACCCCCTCAAATAATTATTAATAACCTCAAAAACTTGATCCGGTTACCTTTTGTAACTGGATCTTTTTTTGTTCTTAAAGATATTGGCTTGGAATTGTGTAAAAAAGTAAATTTTACTATAAAAGACCATACATTTAACCATATATCTATAACATCTAAACATGGTAAGAAAACGGTTCCTCGTTTATAATGAAGGCATGTTCAGGACAATCTGAAAGATTAGATGAATGAAGAATAAGGAGAGGGAACCATGCCGATTTTATTTAACGAGCAAACGAAAGAGTTTCATTTATACAATGATGAAGTAAGCTATATCATGAATATCTTACCAAATCACCAATTAGGGCAATTATACTACGGTAAAAAAATTCGTCATAATGACTCATTTGCACATTTATTAGAAGAACGTCCACGTCCATTATCAGCCTGTGCGTTCGAAGGAAATATGAGCTTCTCAATGGAGCATATTAAACAAGAGTATCCTTGCTATGGAACAGGTGATTTCAAATATCCTGCCTATGAAATCTTACAACAAAACGGAAGTGACATTACAAACTTTGAATATGTTTCACACTGTATTTATAATGGAAAACCAAGACTTTCAGATAAATTACCTGCAACATATGTTGAAGTTGATGAAGAAGCAACAACAGTAGAAGTTACATTAAAAGATGAACTAATTCAAACTAAATTAGTATTAACTTATACTATTTACGAAACACGTCCGGTTATTACTCGTAATGCCCGCTTCAAACATTTAGGAGAAGAGCAAATCACATTAACAAGTGCGATGAGCGCATCTGTTGATTTACCAGACTATGATTATGAAATGATTGAATTAACAGGGGCATGGTCAAGAGAGCGTTATGTTAAAAATCGTAAATTAGAACATGGAATCCAAGCTGTGTATAGTATGCGTGGAGCTAGTAGTTCAAACTATAATCCATTTCTAGCCTTAAAACGTCCACATACAACTGAATTTGATGGAGAAGTTTATGGGTTTAGCTTAGTTTATAGTGGAAACTTCTTAGCACAAGCAGAAGTTCATACATATGGCACAACTCGTGTAATGATGGGATTACATCCAAATCGTTTTAACTGGGTACTAAGTCAAGGTGAAGAGTTTCAAACACCAGAAGTTGTCATGGTATATAGTGAAAATGGTTTAAATGGAATGAGTCAAACTTATCATGAGTTATATCGTACACGTTTATGCCGTGGATATTGGCGAGATCGTGTGCGTCCAATTCTAGTGAATAACTGGGAAGCCACATATTTCGATTTCAATGAAGATAAAATTGTGTCAATTGCCAAAGATGCAAAAGATTTAGGGATTGAATTATTCGTCTTAGATGATGGATGGTTTGGTAACCGTGAAGATGATACAGTAGGATTAGGTGACTGGTACGTTAAAAATTTTGAAAAGTTACCTAACGGAATCACGGGACTTGCAAATCGTGTCACTGAATTAGGGATCAAATTCGGATTATGGTTTGAGCCAGAAATGGTAAATAAAGATAGTGACTTATATCGTGCCCATCCAGATTGGATTTTAACAACACCAAACCGTCGTGCCTGTCATGGACGTAACCAATACGTTTTAGATTTTTCACGTCAAGAAGTTGTAGACTATATCTATGAAGCCATGGCAAAGGTATTAGGGGAAGCTCCAATTTCGTATGTAAAATGGGATATGAACCGTAACATTACAGAATGTTTCTCAGCAGTAGCTAATGCTGCCGATCAAGGGAAAGTATTCCACAAATATATTTTAGGAGTATATGATTTATATGATCGTTTAACGACAAAATTCCCTGAAATTTTATTTGAATCATGTGCAAGCGGAGGGTCACGTTTTGATCCAGGTATGTTATACTATGCACCACAAACTTGGACAAGTGATGACACAGATGCGATTGAACGTTTAAAAATCCAATACGGAACATCAATGGTATACCCAATCAGCAGTATGGGATCACACGTGTCAGCTATTCCGAACCACCAATTATATCGTCATGCACCATTATCGACGCGTGCAAATGTCGCTTACTTTGGAACATTCGGATATGAGTTAGACTTAAATAAGTTAACAGATGTAGAAAAAGAAGAAGTAAAAGAACAAATTAAATTCTTTAAAGAATACCGGGAAACAATCTTCAATGGAACATTCTATCGCTTAGTAAGTCCGTTTGAAGGTAATGAAACATGCTGGATGATGGTTTCACCAGACCAAAAAACAGCATTAGTTGGATATTATCGTCCACTAAATGAAGTGAATGTTGGATTCCGTCGTGTGAAATTACAAGGATTAAATCCTGACTTTAAATACCATGTTTCAATTAATGAGACAACTCACTACGGTGATGAGTTAATGAATGCTGGTTTAATTACATCAGATGGTTCATGTGGTGAAAATAAAAATCCATACGATGGGACAAATGGAGACTACCAATCACGTATCTACGTTTTAACAGCGGAATAATAAAAAGATGTAGAAGGATTTACTTTCTACATCTTTTCTTTTTGGTGAGGATCTGTATCTCGTTTATAATAGTTTTCGGTATTAGATTTCCGATATTGAGTTGGCGTTAAGCCAGTCACTTTTTTGAAAGTTTTTGAAAAAGCAAGTGGGTCTGTGTATCCACAAGAATGAGCAATAGTATTAATTGAAAGAGTCGTATTCATTAATAATTCGGAAGCTTTCGTAATACGAAATTTAAGTAGAAATTGTTGAGGTGACAGATGCATCGTTTGTTGAAAAATGGTTGTTAAATAGGTTCGACTAAGTGAAACATAATTTGCGATATCTGCAACTAAAATAGGGTTCTGATAATTTTTTTGAATGTATTCAATGGCTTTACTAATATAGAGATTATCAATTTCTACATCTTCTTCGTATGGAATTTCAGCTGATTTGGCAAGAGCAGCAAAGAATAAAAATAATAATCCTTGTAAGGAAAATTCATTATAGTGGCTCAATGTATCGTGCCTCATCATTTGATCGAGATAAGACTTTAACAAATCAGAATCATTGCAAGAGAAAGTATAAGTCTTTTCGTCCAATCCACTATATTTTAGATACGTTTCAGCTTTACTACCATCAAATCCAATCCATAAATAAGTCCATGGCTCCTCTTCATCCGCTTGATAAAATGTTAACTCCTTTGGTCGAATTAAAAATCCTTGATTTGCCTCAATCGTATACTTACGCTCATTCACATAGTAATAGCCTTTTCCTTTCAATACATAATGAATGAGATAATTAGGTCGAACTGCCGGTCCAAAAGAATAAGAAGATGGACACTCTTGATGTCCACAATATAATAAATAGAAATCTTCAAATGTTTGATCCTTAAATTTTAAAAATGAATAACTTAGTGACATACAATCCCCTCATAATTACTAAGACATCTTTACTAAGATTATAGCGTAAAAGATGGTAAATAGATAAAAAATAACAATAAAATTGGAGAAAAAAATATGATTATGATATGCTTAACAAAGATATATAAGTTCATCTAAGTTTTTTACATTGCAAAAAGTTAACCCCCTAGCAGTGGAGGAATAGATTTCTTTCAGAAATCGCTAGGTGACCCACGGCATAACTATCAAATATTTAGGTTGCCGTAGTAAAAGTAGATTTTATTTTTGTTTGTATATAGATTTTAAGTTTAATTACGTTAATTAGAGTAATGATTATTAGAATCTTATAACATAGTTAAAGAGAGGTATTAAATATGGATTTTAATGCATTGAGTGGAGTCGTTGTCACTAAGGAAAGTCCTAATTATGAAGAATGTTGTTTATCTTGGAATCGTGCGATTGAGAAACACCCATTAGTTATTGTGTACTGCCAAGAGAATCAAGATGTTATTCAGGCAATCAAGTGGGCAAAGCAATACGGAGTTCCATTTCGAATTCGTTCAGGAACTCATCATTATGAAGGTTATTCAACAGGGGATCAATTATTAGTCATTGATGTTAGTTGTATGAACCGCATTGAGTTAAATGAAACAACCGTTAAAGTTCAAGGTGGCGTTCGTAATCGTGAATTGTATGAGGCTGTTTGTGGAGCGGGTTATCCTTTTCCAGGTGGTGGGTGTCCAACGGTAGGAGTTGCTGGCTATACACTTGGTGGAGGCTGGGGATATTCTAGCCGATTATTTGGATTAGGCTGTGACCAATTAATTGAAGCTGAGGTTATTACTGCAGAAGGGCAATTAATCGTGGCAAATGCTAATCAACATGAAGATTTATTTTGGGCGCTTCGCGGTAGCGGTGGCGGAAACTTTGGAGTGGTGACGTCATTAACGTATCGCTTACCAGAAAAAATAGAAATGGCAACATTAATCAATATTGATTATGAACACGTTGGATTTGCCAAAGTGGTTGATGTCGCGCTTCGTTATCAACGATTCTTTAAAAATTTAGATCGTCGTTTGAATTTAAAGATGGCGATGTATAATTCTGAAACGAAAGGAAAAGGCGTAAAGTTAACAGGACTTTTCTATGGTTCAAAAGAAGAAGCTCAAGACTTGCTATCCTTATTCCAAGATGCTACTGATTTTGATTTTTACTATATGACTGTTTTACAAGCGAATCGTGAGATTCAAGATAGCCATCCAGAGTTTGAAATGTACCGTTCAGGTGGACGTTTTATTCATCGTGATTATAGTGCCGATGAATTATTAACCATGTTAGATTTAATTGATGAACGTGCACAAGGTTCATTATATACAGCAATTACGTTCTATGGATTAGGTGGTGCCATTGCTGATATAGAAAAAGATGAGACAGCTTTTTATTATCGTGATGCTTCCTTTATTCTTGGTTTCCAATCGGTATGGGAAGATCCAAAGTACCGAGCTATTAATAATGAATGGGTATTAGAACGTTTTAATGTATTAGCAACCTATACACGAGGATCATTCATTAACTTCCCGATTGTGCAACCGGGTGATTATGAAAAGAACTATTATGGAGATAATTTAGAAGCTTTAAAAGCAGTTAAAAGAAAGTATGATCCTGAAGGGATTTTTCACTTTGAACAAGCCATAAAACCATAAAAAAGCGGATAAAGTATCCGCTTTTTTTGAGTCAAAATGACAGTTTTAAAATAAGACAAAATCACATTGACACTCATCCCTTGGACTGATAAGATGATAAGGAATTTTGAAGTGTAAAGTTTAATCATTTTAACGCTAAAAAGGAGAGATAAATGTCATGATGACGGATATGACTAAAGGAAATGCAACAAAGTTAATTCTTGCTTTTACGGTTCCTATTTTAATTGGGAACTTATTTCAACAACTTTATAGTATGGTTGATACAGCGATTGTTGGGCAGTTTGTGGGGGTGCAGGCTTTAGCAGCTGTTGGATCAACAGGCGGGTTAATTTTTTTAGTACAAGGATTTGTTAATGGATTAACCCATGGATTCTCAGTGATTGTTTCTCAACGATATGGAGCGAATGATGAAGAAGGAATAAAAAAAGCAACAGCAACGTCGATTTATTTATCGGCTATTGCAACTGTTGTTTTAACGATTATTTGTGTACTTGGGGCTAAGTCTATTTTACAGTTGATGAATACGCCAGCCGATATTATGGACGAGGCCTCGTTATATGTCATCATTTTCTTTGGGGGATTAGTAGCGACGATTGTTTATAACTTACTAGCTTCATTATTACGTGCATTTGGAGATAGTAAAACGCCGCTTTATTTTTTAATCTTAGCATCAATTACCAATATTGTTTTAGACCTTATCTTAATTATTAATTTTAAGATGGGAGTAGCTGGAGCTGCCATTGCGACTGTTGTCTCACAAGGACTATCCGGCTTTTTATGCTATCTCTACATGTTAAAGAAATTTGACATTTTGGCATTGAAAAAAGAACACTTTAAATATGATCCATTACTTGTCAAAGAGCTAATGTTTGTATCATTACCAATGGCACTTCAATACTCGATTACAGCGATTGGAGTAATGATTTTACAAGTTGCTGTGAATAGTTTTGGATCAACAACAGTAGCAGCTTTTACGGCAGCAAGTAAAGTGGAGCAGTTAGTTGTTCAACCAGGGATTGCACTGGGAATGACAATGGCAACATATTCAGCGCAAAACTTAGGAGCACGACAAATTGAACGTGTTCGTCAAGGAGTTCGCCAATGTACATGGATTACCTTAATTACAAATGCTTTAGCTGGGGTAATCGTTGTTTTATTTGGTAGCTATATCGTCCAATTATTTATCCCATCTGAAAATATGGATGCCCTCCCATTATCACAACAATATTTAAACACTGTTTCGATTTTCTTCCCAATTTTAGGATTATTATTCTTGTATCGTTTTACATTACAAGGAATTGGGAATACCGTTGTTCCAATGTTTGCAGGGGTCATGGAATTAATTATGCGTACATTAGTCGCCTTTACTTTACCAGGATTATTAGGTTATCAAGGGGTTTGTTTGGCTAGTCCATTCGCATGGATAGGAGCCACTGTTTGGTTACTATGGTCATACTTTAAAACGATGCCAAAGCTGCAAGCTAAACATGACGCACAATCAATAGAATTAAAAGAATTGAAATTAGAGAACAGTTAATAAAATAGATGTAAGTCCAGCTTCTTATTTCGAAGTTGGATTTTTTCTAAGGTAAATGTTTATAATAAAAAAGGAAACCTAAATATGATGTGACTTATTATTTAAATGGATAAAAGTAAACAGGTGATTCCAATAATAAACCATGATTTATATATTCATGATTTAAACTTTCGTGAATCCCTGACTATTAGATTGGAAAATAAAGTGCATTATGTTTGAAGAAGAGATAGTTAATGGTTATAATATAAGTATATTTAGAGTTTCAAAATTGAATGGAGGAATAACAATGAAATTTTATATTTGCCCTGAAAGTCAAACAGTTGTTGAAGTAGTAGCGGGACAACCTGCACCGTTAACTTGTGATGGAAAACCAATGGAAGAGTTAGTACCAAACTCAACTAATGCTGCTGTTGAAAAACACATGCCAGTTTTATCAGCTGAAAATGGAGTATTAAAAGTATGTGTTGGTGAAGTTGAACACCCAAGTATCGAAAAACACTGGATCCCATTTGTAGCTGTTAAAGCTGGAGATTTAGTATTACGTCGCTCAATCAACGCAACTGAAAAACCAGAAGCAATCTTCCCATTAGGAGATTTCAAAGGAGAAGTTGAAGTTTACGCTTGGTGTAATTTACACGGAATCTGGAAAGCTACAATCACATTATAATTTTCATGAATAGATGAGAGTCGGATTGAATCCGGCTCTTTTTTTGTATAAAAGTTTGTAAAATACAAAGTCTAAGACAGAAATTAAAGTGAGGTGTTTTTATGAAGATAGGGATGGCCTGTGATCATGCAGGTATCGAATTAAAAGAAGAGATTAAAATCTATTTACAAAATGAAGGACATGAGGTTATTGATTTTGAAACGAATCATGAAGAATCATGTGATTTACCAGATTACGTTTATCCCGCTTCAGTGGCTGTTAGTGAAGGGCAAGTAGAGCGTAAAATTTTAGTAGACGGCTTAGGCTATGGAAGTGCAATGATTGTAAATAAACTTCCTGGAATTTTTGCAGCTGTCTGCCAAGATCCCTTTTGTACGAGCTTGGCACGTTCGCATTCAAATCCCAACGTTATTTGCCTTGATGGTAAATTTATTAGCTAGGCCCTTGCTCTCGAGATTGTTAAGACCTAGCTCTCTACTGACTATTTATCGAACATCAAAAAATATACAACACGTGTGGAGAAAGTCATCCAGATTAATCAAAAACATGTGCGAGGCTAATAAGAAGTGATGAACTAAAGAAAGGTGATAATTAAATGGAAGAATTATTAGCACGTCAAAAGACATTAATGTTAAGTACATTAACGAGTAATCACAGTCCATTCATTAGTTATGCGCCCTATATTATGAGAGGCCATGATATCTACATCTATATTAGTCAAACAGCAGAACATTATCATAATCTAGTGGCTAATCCAGCCTGCGCTATTATGATTATCGAAGATGAACATGAGGCAAAAAATATTTTTGCAAGACAACGCGTCTCTTTTGTTGCTTCTGCTACTTTAGTAGAAGAGGAGGAGGAAGTTTATGAATGGTTTAAAGAAGCCCATGATCATAAAATGATTGAGCGTCTTCGTACCATGGATTTTGGATTCTTCAAATTAACATTAAAAAAAGGGCGATTAGTCAAAGGATTTGGACAAGCTTTTGATATTAATTATTCAAATGGTATCCCAAGTTTAAGTCCAGTCGGTGGAGAAGGGACCGCTCATCAAGTACATCTCCAAAAATTGTGAGTAATTAGACTCTTTTCAATTAAAAAGTTTTTATGTAAAATAACAGTAATAAGTTAGCAGTGGGGTATTAGCTAAACTTATCGATGGATTAAGATTTAGAAGAGAAGAGAATTAAAGGTGATGGTATTTTAATCATATCATCACAAGGGAAGGATGGAGTCATCATGAAATCGACAGACGTAATTAGTAAAACAACAAAGCCAGTGACAAAGGCAGATTGGTTAAAGCTTTTAAAACAATTAAATCTTGCTAGTGAAGAGTTATTAATTGTTTATACAGATTTAAAATCATTTGATTACGTTATTGGTGGAGCACAAACCATTATCGAAGCAATCTATGAGGTGGCAGGTTATCATACAACGATTATTATGCCGGCTCATTCAATTAACCAAACATGTCCAACTTTCTTTGATGAATCATTACCAAAGAAATGGAAATCGACTATTTATAAACACACACCAGCCTTTGATTCGGAAGTGTCACCGATTTTAGCAGGAGATGTTTCAGAAACTTTCGCAAGAAATCGAAACGTTTGTCGAAGTGAACATCCAATTGCTTCTTATTTAGCGTCAGGAAGAAAAGCAGATTGGTTTATGGCTAATCATCAATTACAATCAATGTTTGGGGAAAATTCACCGTTACAAAAATTATATGCACAAGATGCCAAAATTTTATGTTTAGGTGTAGATTATACTCAGTTAACAGCACTTCATTTAGCTGAATATTTAGCTAATTGTCGTACAAAAACAACTCATGAAGCAGTAATTCTTGAAAATGGAAAACGTGCATTAGTAGAGTTTGAAGATTTAGCGTTAGATTCTAGTCAATTTAATGAGCTAGGAGCGGCTTATGAACAAATAACTAATGTACAAAAGTATTCAGTTGGTGGAGGAAGTTGCTTCTTACTAGATTATCGATCATTGATAGACTTTGCTACGGATTATTTAAAATTAAATTAAAATTAGGGAGTAGGACATGAAATGTCTTATTCCTTTTTTTTATAATAAATTTGTGATTCTGTTATGACAAATTGCGGATTTACATCGTGTGATTCGGTTTCTATTTGATCAACGATTTGTAAATCAAATGCTAGTGCGATTTTATCTAAAGTAGGATAACGATTTAAATAACGATCATAAAAACCTTTTCCATAACCAATTCGATGACAATTAATATCAAATACGACACCTGGCATAATCATAAGACCCTCGTTATTAGAGATACACTCATTCGTCACAGGCTCTAATATTCCAAATGTACCAGTTGCTAAATCATCAAAGGTGTGAATCTGATAAAATTTCATTTCACCTTCAATAATTTTAGGGACAGCAATGATTTTATTCAATTTCCAGGCTGTTTCGATGATTAATCTTGTGGATACTTCATGACGATAATCGATGTAAGTATAAACGATTGGTGCATTCAAAAAAGAAGGATGATGGCAGACCTTTTGTTGGATTTGTTTACTTTTTTCTAAGATTTCAGTTGCACTTAATTGGAGACGTTGAGAGATAATTTCTTGGCGTAGTTGCTTTTTACTTTTCATATTCTCACCTCAAAAATTGATTATGCTCATTTTATGTTCAATCAGTTCGTATAATGTAAGTAGGAGGGATAGGATGGAAGAGATAATAAAGGAAATTATTTCAGAATATAAGAAACTTGATGAAGTGGAGGCCATTACATTAGCTGGTTCACGAGCAGCAGGCCGAAATGATCAGCAATCTGATATTGATCTGGATTTATTTATTACATGCCCAATTTCAATTGAGAAACGTCGTAGCATCGCATTAAAATTTGCTGATCAAATGGAAATTGGAAATGAGTTTTTTGGAAGTTCTGATGAATATATTTTAAGAGATTTTAACATTGATATAGATATTTGTCTATTTAATTTAGAAGACATTGTGAATAACCTTCATTCGGTGATGAATGAGTATCATGCTAGTACAGGGTATACAACTTGTTTTGTTCATAATGTTGTTAATGCTAAGCTTTTATATGATCGTAATGGCTTACTCAAACAGTTACAAAAAGAGTATCATCGACGCTATCCACATCAACTCAAACAAAATATTATTAACATGAATTATCCGATTTTAAGAGATGCTTTTTCATCTTACTATCATCAAGTCGAAAAGGCGATTAAGCGACAAGATTTAAATAGTCTGAATCACCGAGTGACTGCATTTTTAGCTAGCTATTATGATATTATATTCGCAATTAATGAAATGCTGCATCCGGGTGAGAAACGATTACTGTCAATTATTGAGCATTCTTGTCCTATTTATCCACCTGACGCTCAGAAACAAATTGAGCAATTAATTAGAAATATAGGAATTAATGATGAAGTTGTATTAAAGACAATGAATCAGTTAGTAGATGAACTACAAAACATGTTACCCAATGAATTGTTAGATAATAGACAGTAATGAAGATGCAAAAAAAGAAGCTTCTATTAGGAGAGAGCTTCTTTTTTTATTTGATGTTGTTGACGAAATTCAATTGGAGTAAATCCCGTTAATTTTTTAAACATCATTGTATAGTAGTTGTGGTTATTAAATCCAACAGCAAGTGCAATTGATAAAATCGACTCATTATTTTGAATTAGATATTGCTTACTTTTTTCGATGCGTAGTCGATTCAAAAATTTTGAGAAGGTCATTCCTGTCTCGTTTTTAAAAATACAACAAAAATAACTTTTATTTACGTTTAAATCTTTACATACATCTGTCAGTGTAATGTTTTTGTCATAATTTTTATGAATATAGTAAATTCCTTCTCGAACATAGGTGTTAAATTTAGGGGCTGAAAATAAATGTTGCCTCATAATATTTTCAAATAGCTTTCCAAGATAAGAGAGGCAATCAAAAGGTTTATAAGCGAATTGATTGTCCTTACCTAGATTAATAGATTGAAAAGGACCCGCAATAAAATAACCTGTTAGTTGGCGATAATTTTGCAAAGGAAGAACAATAAAATGGATATTTTCAAAATAAGTCAGTGTGGTTAAAGCATCTATTCCTTGTTTGAGATCGTGGTACAAAGAAGTTGAGTTAATAAAATCTTTTATAGACTCCTGAATATCAATATTAAAAATAGAGTTAAAGGTTTGATCGAGAAATTGTACGGGGATGTGGACACAAGTATAAAAATCTAGTAATACATTTTCAATTGATTTCATAAATTTCATCTCCTGTATTGAAATAGATTTAGTGAAGGAAGCGAATATCGTTATAGAAAAACAATATATAGTTTAAGCATTCAGTTTCATTATTGACTATAATATATTCATTGATAATGGTTATCAATTGATAACTCTATTATGTTACAAATAAAGGAGAAAAGCAATGAGAAAATTAGCAATTTACGGAAAAGGTGGGATTGGAAAGTCAACAACGACATCTAACTTATCGGCTGCATTATCTATGTTGGGGCTCAAAGTTATGCAGATTGGATGTGATCCCAAAGCAGATTCAACTAAAAATTTAATGGGAGGAAATTTTATACCAACTGTTTTAGAAGTAATGAATAAAAAAGGGGATAACATTACATTAGAAGATATTGTTTTTGAAGGATTTAATGGGGTGTTATGTGTTGAAGCTGGCGGACCTACTCCAGGGGTTGGTTGTGCAGGAAGAGGAATTATTGCTGCCTTTGAAAAATTAGCTGAATTAAATGCATTTGAAGTTTACCAGCCAGATATCGTTATTTATGATGTGCTAGGTGATGTTGTTTGTGGTGGATTCTCGATGCCAATTCGTAATGGATATGCTGATGAGGTTTATATTGTGACCTCGGGGGAAATGATGTCGATGTATGCTGCAAGTAATATTTCAACAGCAGTTAACCAATTTAAAAATCGAGGTTATGCCTCTTTAAAAGGATTAATTTTAAATGCTAAAAATGTGGAGAATGAATATGAGCTTGTTCAGAAGTTAGCTACTGAAATAAATTCAACAATTTATCACTATATTCCACGTGATAAAGTTGTACAGTTATCGGAAAATGATGGAAAAACCGTTATTGAAAAAGAGAGTAGCTGTGAGATGGCAAGTGTGTATTTAGAGTTAGCAAAGAAAATAATCGCTTAATTAAGAAAAAAAAACAGGAGGAAGAGAAAATGAAAGTTAAAAATTTATTAAGTATGATGTTAGTAGCAGGGATGATGTTAGTTGGTTGTCAAAATGGAGGGCAAGCTGTTGATCAATCAACAGAAAATCCACAACCAGATCAAGCAGTTCAAGAAGAAACTCCAGCTGAGGCAATAAAAGTTGTGTCTGCAACTGTATCTGCAACGAATGTGTTAGCGGAATTAGATGCTGAGGTAGTAGGGGTACCAACTACATCACAACCTTTACCAGCACAGTATGCTGATTTACCAGAGGTCGGTCAAGCAATGAGCCCAGATTTAGAAATAGTTGCTTCATTAGAGCCGGATTTATTTGTTATGGATTCTAATTTTCAAGCTAGTGTAGAAGAGAGTTTATCACAATATGGATTAAATACTTTCTTTTTTGAAACAGGAAGTTATTCTGATTTTACAAATAGCATTAAACAATTAGGAGTAGAGATTAATCGTGAGGATGAGGCTAAAAAGCTAGTTAGTGGAATTGAAGCATCAGTTACAAAAGCTTTAGAGAAAAAAGGGGATAACTCGCCAACAGTTGCTGTAATTTTTGGAGCAGGTGAGAACTTTATGCTAGCTACAGATACTTCATATTTAGGAGATTTAGTGAAGACATTAGGTGCAACAAATATTACATCAAAACTTGAAGGAGATATGAGTTCAGCCTATGTTCAATTTAGCTTAGAACAAATTTTAGCTGAGAATCCTGACTATGTATTACGTTTTGCACACGGAAACATTGAAGAAACAGCGAAAATGTTTGATGCAGCATTTGACAGTAATGAAGCTTATCAACAATTAGATGCTGTAAAGAGTGGAAAAGTTTATGATTTAGATCCAACGATTTTCAATGTGTCAGCAAATTTAGAAATTACAACGGCAATTGAAACACTTGGAGAAATTTTTTATGGTAACTAATCATGAGTTTAGATAGAAAATATCTTATTATTGGAGGAACAGCACTTGTTTTAGTAATTTTAGTGGTATTATTTTCAACTATTGGAAGTGTCAACTTAAGTTTAGGTGAAATTATTAGTTCGCTAATTCATCAAGATAATAGTATGGTCATGACAATTGTCTACAAAATGCGACTACCACGAAATATTTTAGCGGTTTTGATTGGCGCTAATTTAGCCGTATCTGGTGTTTTATTACAATCTGTTATGAAAAATCCACTTGCTGACCCTGGAATTACCGGGGTTTCAAGTGGAGCTAGTGTGGCAGCAATTATTATTTTGTTATTAATGCCTCAACTTTCAGGCGCTTTACCCTTATTCGCCTTCGTTGGAGGAGCAATTGCATGTGCACTTGTATTTATAATGGCGTGGAAAAATGGTTTAAGACCAGAGCGCATTGTTTTAGCTGGTGTTGCGATTAACACAATTTTAGGTGGATTTATTTCTTTATTATCAACTCTATTTAGTGACAGAATTCAGAGTGCGATTTTATGGTTAAACGGAAGTCTTGCAACTAAAACATGGTCACACGTAGATATGCTGTTTCTCTATTCATTAATTGGTCTAGGACTTTCATTATTTTTGATTCGTAGTGCGAACGTCTTACAACTTGGTGATGAATCAGCAAAAAATCTAGGATTTAATGTAAGTCGTACAAGGCTTGTTATTTCTGCAGTGGCTGTTTTTTTAGCAGCTATTTCAACAGCTGTTGTTGGAATTATTAGCTTTATTGGATTAATTGTTCCTCACATTGCACGTCTGCTAATGGGAAGTGATCATAAATACACAATTCCTTTTAGTATGGTACTAGGAGCTATTGTTTTATTAATTGCAGATACATTAGCAAGAACTATTGGGGGATCGATTGAAATCCCAGTTGGTGTTATTACATCAATTGTAGGTGGACCATTTTTCTTATATTTATTAAGAAAGAGAGGGAACTAGTCATGCTTTGTGCAAAGGATTTAAAAGTAGGATATGAGGATAGAATTATCATTGATAACTTAAATTTATCAATTAAACAAGGTGAAATTGTTTCGATTATTGGTCCTAATGGATGTGGAAAATCAACACTATTAAAAACATTATCTCGTATGATTAGTCCGATATCTGGTAAGGTGTATTTAGAAGGAACTGAATTAAAATATTTAAAAAATAAATTGATTTCTCAAAAAATTTGTTTATTATCTCAACATAATCAGGCACCAAATGATTTAACTGTTGAACAACTTGTTTATTATGGACGTCTACCACACAAAAAATGGTATGAACATAAAAGTGAAGAGGATAAATTATTTATTGATTGGGCTATTGAACAAACAGGGTTAACACGATATAAAGATAAACCGATTGGGTCATTATCTGGTGGAGAGAGACAACGTGCCTATATTGCACAAGCTTTATGTCAAAAACCAACGATTTTATTACTAGATGAACCAACAACCTATTTAGATATTTCATATCAATTAGAATTAATGGAACTCATTCAAGAGATTAATAAAAAATTAAATATTACAGTTGTGATGGTTTTACATGAATTAAATCAAGCGAGTCGCTACAGTAATCGACTTATTATTATGAAACAAGGGACCATTATTTCAGATGGGGCACCGAATGAAATTATTGACCAACAAACAATTGAATCAGTTTATCAAATTCAATGTGAGATTGATTTAGATCCTATTTCGAATAAACCACGTATTCACCCAATTCAAACAATTAAAAGTGCATAGGGGGTAAGGTATGTATACATTAGAAACTTTAAATCGCCTGAGTGAGATTCAAAGTGACCAAGATATTAAAAGTTTATCACATGCAATCTTTCCAGGAACACATTGTCCACTATTTGGCGTTGCTTTAACTGCCTCATATATTCAAAATATGATAATCGTTGTTATAGGAACAAGTGAATGCACTTATTATACAAAAAACTTTGCTTATCATCGCCAAAAGGGAAAGGATAGTGTTTATTCATTAGTTCTTGACGATAACGAAGTTGTATTTGGTGCAGTAAATCAAGTTGAAAAAGCAATTAAAGAAATTATTGAAATTGAAAATCCAGATGCGATTATGTTAGTAACAACGTGTGTTCCAGAATTAATTGGAGAAGATTATACAGGAGTTAAGTACAGTTTAGAGCAGGAGGGTAATATTCCTATTTTTGTTGTACAAACCGAACATTTTAAATGTAATTCTCATATTCCAGGAATGTCGCGAACGCTCAAATCATTTGCACAAGCAATGCAGCCATGTGCTCAAAATGATAGTATCAATATTTTAGGACATCGACAAGATAAAGTAGATGAAACAGAGTTAGTGCAGTTATTAACTAAGCATGGAATCACGATTAATACAGTTATTCCATCAAAATGTACAATTGAACAAATTAAAGAAGCACCTCGTGCAAAATTAAATATTGTGACTGATATGATTGCTCTTGACCTAGCAAAAGAAATGAAGCATCGCTTTAATATTGATTATATTTATTTTGATAAACACTTAAATCATAAGATTATTGATGAAAATTATAAACAAATTGAAGGATTATTTGGAATCTCATTACAAGAAGATCTAGAGCAGGTTAAGTTAGAATATCATCAATTGTTTAATCGATGTCAGACACTGTTAACAGGGAAGAAATTAATTTATGGGAATACACCAATGATGGCATTTGAAACAGTAGATTTCTTAAGTGATTTAGGGCTAGTTCCTGTATTTGTTCAATTACGTGAATTATATGATCAAGATATTAAATTTCAAGACAACCTTTTAAGTAAAGGATATGATCCATATATTAGTCGTATTGCAAATATTGCCCCATTACGTAAGCTATATGACACGATTAGCGCAGACTTATATGTTGGTCATGAAAGTCCAATGTTATTAAAGCAAAAAGGGATGTTACAAATAACGTTTGATGTTCATGCACAAAAAATTGGATATGAACTTTCAATTGGAATGATGAAGGATATGATTAAGTTATTTGAAATGGAATCAATGCCAATGGGAGGAATGATACATGCAGCTATGTAAATATTATCCTATCGCTAATGATCGGATGGGAGCAATTTGGACACTGGCATCTATTAAAGGAGCATGTGTTATTGAATTTGGACCGGCCGGAACTACTCATTATGCAATTGAAGGAATTGGAAGTTTAAATGGAAAACATGAAGCTAATATCTATTCCACTCATATGGATCAAAGTGATGTGACTTTTGGAAAGTATGATCGTCTCGAACAAGCAATTATGGAAGTTGATGAAAATATTAAACCAAAATATATTTTTGTTATGGCTTCTTCAATTTCATCTATTATTGGAGCAGATGTAGAAAGTGTTTGTTTTGAATTAGAGTCTAAAGTTAGTGCTCAATTAATTCCAATAACAACAGGGGGATTAAAACACCATTATCATATTGGTGTTGAACAAACATTGTTATTACTTGTTAAGAATTTAGTCAAGCCTGCTCAAAAAGATCCAATGAAATACAATATTCTAGGATTTACAATGGATAGATATAATTATTTATCTGATGTAGAAGAACTAAAGCGTATGATGACTTTATTTTTTAATAAACAATTAAACGCTGTTTTTACTTGTGAAACTAGCGTTGAGGATTTAGAGAATGCTGCAACCGCTAGTTTAAATATTGTTGTCCGACGCGAAGCATTAAAGGCTGCACAGTATTTAGAAAAAACATATGGAATTCCGTATATTTATCATTCATTACATGGGTTAGAGAATACGATGAAATTTATTCAAAAACTAGCTATATTTGAGGGATATGAATTAAATGAAGAAAAATATGAAGAAGAAGTTACTCAAATTAAACAACAAATGTTTACAGTGAAACGAAAATTCTTTTTCTATAAAGAAACAAAAAAATGTGCTGTCTTTGGTGATTATGATACTGCAGTCGGAATGAAGCAACTACTTGAAGAGTTAGGATTAGAAGTTAATCGAGCTGAGATTTTATATCAGACAGAGGTAGAGGAACCATTAGTAGCAGGTGGGACTGAATTTGACCGAATGAAGTATTTAAAGCAAGAATCTTTATTGCTGCTATTAGGTGATGGCGCAACAATTGAGATGGATTATACCGCTAAATCTAGTCATCAAGTAAGCAATCCTAATTTACATCATATAATGATTTATCCATATACGCCTTTTATTGGATTTAGAGGGATGTTGTATTGGATAGAGAAAATTTTAAATATTAGTTTATAGGAGCTTAAAATGGAGAAGTTATTAGAACAAAAAAGTCTCATGATTAGTTCATTAAATCATCAATTATTACCGGAAATCAGCTATGCACCATTTATAAGAGATGGAATTGATTTGTATATCTATATAAGTAAGGCTGCTGCTCATTATCACCATTTATTAATGAATCCAAACTGTTCAGTTATGCTGATTGAAGATGAAAAAGATGCGAAAAATATTTTTGCGAGGGAACGACTTTCTTTTAATTGTAAGGTAGATTTGATGAAAGAAGTAGAGGAGGATATCTTTAAAAAATTTGATGCTAGCCATGGGGCATCAATAATGAGTGTTTTAAAGAAACTAGATTTTGATATATTTAAATTAAATATCCAATCTGGACGATTAGTTAAAGGATTTGGAAAAGCATATGATATTACTATTTGTGACGATCAATTAATAATTAGTGAAGGATCTGTCATGGGACATAAGATGAAATAAAATCACCAGTTTAACTGGTGATTTTTTTAAAATTAACAAAAAGTTAACAATCCTTAAGATTGGTTTAAGGTGTATCAATATAATGGAAGTATAAGATATTTATTCAATCTAATTGGAGGTTATTATAATGGCGATTAAATCATTTAAACGGTATGAGAAAAAATTTTTATTAACGAATCAACAATATGATGCACTAATTCCTAAGTTGTTAGATTACATGGAACCGGATCATCACTGTTTAGATGGAAAGAACTACAGCATCTATAACATTTATTACGATACGATTCATTCTGATGTCATTCGTCATTCAATTTCAAAACCTTATTATAAGGAAAAGCTAAGGTTGAGAAGTTATAAAATTCCTAAAAAGCCAACAGATAAAGTTTTTCTAGAATTAAAGAAAAAGATTAATGGAATCGTCAATAAACGCCGTGTGATTTTAACTTTAGAGGAAGCAAGAGATTTTGTTGAGCAAGGAATACGACCTGAAACATGTGACTATATGAGTGAACAAGTCATCAATGAAATAGCTTATTATTTGAGTCATGAATCTGTAAAGCCATCTGTTTATATTGGCTATACTCGTAAAGCATTTTTTGCTAAAGATGATCCGGAATTTCGTTTAACCTTTGATTCAAAAATACTGACAAGACGTGAAAATTTAACACTTGAAGGGGGATATTATGGGGATGATATTCTTGAAGAAAATCAATATTTAATGGAAGTTAAAATTTTAGGTGCCATCCCGGTTTGGTTTACGAAGATTTTATCAGAATTAGAGATTTACAATACTCATTTTTCAAAATACGGTCAAGAATTTATGAAGTATTGTGCCCAAGATAAGGATGAAATAGAAGAGAAATGGAGAGATATCGCATGTTAGAAACAATTATTCAATCAACAGATGGAAGTTCATTTACATTACTTAATACGTTAATTGTCATTGCAGCTGCAATCATTTTAGGGTTCGTGATCAGTTTAGTTTATATGAGGACAACTAAAAAAGCTGGATATAGCCCAAGCTTTACGATTACTTTGATTATGTTGCCAGTTATTATTTCAATCATTATTTTATTAGTTGGTAATAATGTTGCTCGGGCATTTAGTTTAGCAGGAGCCTTTTCATTAATTCGATTTAGAAGTGCCCCTGGGGAACCAAAAGATATTGCATATGTTTTCTTTACTTTAGCAGTAGGTTTATGTTGTGGGATGGGCTATATTGGATACGCCGTTATTTTTACTATCTGTTTATCACTAGTTATGCTAATATTAGATGCTACAAAATTTGCAATGCCTAAAACAAAAGCTATGAATTTAAAAATTATTGTCCCAGAAGATTTAAATTATGAAGGTATTTTTGATGAAGTTTTAAATAAATATTCAAGCAACTATCATATTGAAACAATTCGTACTCGTGATTTTGGTGCTCTTTTTGAACTAAATTATTCAATTCAATTGCTTGAAGGAGCGAATCAAAAACAATTAATTGATGAATTAAGATGTAGAAATGGAAACTTAAATATTACATTAACTTTAAATGCTCAAAATGAAAAAGTATATGTTTAAAAATATAGCCAGCAAGTTCTGAAAATTTGCTGGCTTTTACTATGTAATTAAGTGGCTGTTGACTAAGAGAGAATAACATAAATTCTTCAAGCTGTTTATTCCTAACTAAACAATCAGTCCTACTCATTTATGAGATTTAAGATATACCCAAAGGGGGCGTCATTTCAGGTGCTGAAATATGATTCTAAGAAGCCTCTTGGTTTTAACAGTTTTCGATAATGTAGCTTTGTTATTATAAATTATAAGCCACTGTTACTTTTTGAGGGGGGACTATTAGAGTTTTTAATAAAAGTTTTTTTGTTGTTTTAGTTTGTTTGTTATTGGCTTATCTTTTTCTATATACAAACAGAAATGTATTTTATAATTTTGAATTATTCTTAGTTGCTTAACCGCTTTGAGACGAAAGCTCCCTATAGTCCAGATAAAAGTTTTTGCCATGTGAAAAACTTATCTGGACTTATATAGTTATAATTGATATCATTAGTATTTATTCATCTCATCTTTAAATGAAGAGTAAGGTTCCTGAATGCAGTAACTCTTTAGTAGATAAAAATGAAGGTGAGAACACGTTCTCTGATACAACTGCTTTAATATTTATTATGAGATACTTTTCTTATGCAATCCAAATCTTCAAAATAAAAAGGGTATGAAATCTAGATTTCATACCCTTTTTTTATTAATTAATTGCTTGAAGGTTATTTAAGGTCTCCCCATACCACCAGGACCACCCATACCATTATTTAAATTTCCATTGCTTGTGATAGAGCTTGAGATAGTTAAGGTCGCTACATTTGAGCCCCCACTATATGATCCGCCTTTGTATAAGCCATCTATTTCTGTTCCAGTTGAAGTACCACCCGTTGAAATCGTGTATGTTTCACCTGTTTTAAATTCAGGGGAACTAATCATAATAACTTGTGATGATTTAGAAGGTGCATAAGTAATCAAATCTGTTCCCGTACTGTCTTGAATATTAATCAATGTATGACTTGAAGTATTACTGCTCACGACGATTGTATTTTGGCTAGATGATGAACTTGGGGTTTGAAGCATAGCATTACTTCCGGATGCAATTAATAATCCCCCACTAATATTAAACGTTGCGTCATAGTCTAATGCACCATTTCCGCCATCAGTTGGTCCATCAACAATAACGGTTCCACCTGACATTTCAATCGATCCATTTGCATCAAGTCCATCACCAGAAGCATTGACATAGACATATCCACCATTAAAGTAAATCATACCTGAAGTCGATGAGAAGTTATTTTGTCCAGGACGTCCATTCATGGCAGAACCATCATTTCCACCCGCTGCATTAATTCCATCATCACTTGCGATGAGATGAATTGTTCCATCGTTTATCGTAATCGTTGTACTTTCTAATCCTTCATATGATTTTGTAATATCGATTGTTCCACCATTAATGTCTAGTGTTGTATCCGCATGAATCCCATCATCGCCACTAGCTATAGTGAATGATCCACCATTAATGACGATACTATCGTTTGTATGAATTGAATCATCGGAAGAGTCAATATTAAAGCTTCCATCTTCAACCGTTAAGTTAACACCTGCTTTTAATGCTTTTGCACTTGTTGTTTCTTCACTACTAGAAGATGAAGTTTGAGCATGTCCGGGTATTCCCCAAACGCCCCAACTCGATGATTTCGAACTACTGTTTTCACTACCACCACCTGTTTCGATAGTAAAAGTTCCACCATTAATTAATAAATCTGTTTCAGCTTGAATACCATCACCTGTTGCAGTTAGATTAAAGGTTCCATTATTGATTGTAATCCATCCTTTAGTTGTATCTGTTGTATTATCTGATTTAATAGCGTCACCACCGCTGTTAATCACAAAGGTTCCGTTATCAATTTCAATAGAATCTTTTCCTTTTAATCCATTGTTAACAGCGTTAATTGTAATATCTCCATTTTTGATATCTAAGTCATCTTTACTCGCTATTCCATTGTTATAGTTTGCATTCACAATTAAAGAACCTGTTCCATTAATTTTTAAATCATCTTTGCTAAAAATAGCGGCATTTGGTTCATCCACTGTTGCATCTTCATAAACATATGATTCTGCATCCGTTATGACACTTTCTGTTCCTTCAACTAATGTTAAAGTCGTTTTATCAGCATTCATAACGTAAATAGGAGCACTTGTTGAAGACGTTAAATGAACACCATTTAATAAGATTTCAACTTGATCTAAATCACCGGCATTCACAATAACTTGCCCGTCATCTAGTGTTCCACTTAAACTATAAGTCCCGCCTTGAGTGATAGTGACTATGTTTTCATCGACTGTCACACCAGTTCCATTGACTGTAATACTTGATCCAAATTCAATCGTTGTATCGGCAGCTGAATGATCTTGATTCGTTGATTCAACGATATTTTCTTGTATTGCCTCATCAGAGGTGTTAGGTTGCTGCTTAGAGCACCCGATTAATGTACTATAAATTGATAAAGCTGAAATGAAAAAAGTCAGTTGCTTTTTCATTGTAAACGCCTCCTGTTTAATTTTCTCTCTTTTTTTGATTTTTAATATAAAGAAGATAAGACAAAACTAGGTAGAAAACGCCTAAATGATAGCTTTTAGGAATGGGGACACGATCTCTACGCTAATGATTGCCTTATCTGAGATTAATATAACAAGTGATTCTTAAAATATCCTTAAATTTCTAAAGGTAATGAAAGTAACATGCTTTATAAATGATATTAAAAAACAGACATTTAACCATACCTATCTAACATCATGAAATGTATTATATTCGGCTCAGGACTTATAATGACAATAGATAAAAAGGAAAGAAGAAGGTGTAGATGTGAAACGAAATAAAATGGATTATGTTCAATATGTTGGAGGTATTGTGTTATTAACACTAGGGGTTGCTTTTAGTTCAAAGGCAGGATTAGGAACAGGATCGTTAGACTCTATTAACTTTGCTTTAGCTGATCGTACAGGATTAAATTTATCGATTATTATTCTTCTCATGGCGTTTGTGGCTATTATAATTTCAACAGTTATTCGTCGTGGAAAACCGAATTTCAAACCATTAATGACTGCTATATTTATGGCGATTTTTACTGAGGGATGGGTAAAAGTCGTAGATATGATTACTGTAGATACAATTGTTCATCAAATTATTATTTTTACTGTAGCCATTTTTTGTGCTTCGGTTGGAATTGCTATTTATTTAAGACCGAAATTTCCAGCTAATCCAAATGATGATATTACCGTTGCTTTAAATGAGGTTTTTAAACTGAAAATTGGGACGGCTAAACTTTTAATTGATCTAATAGCTATTATTATAGCTCTATTATTAAAAGGACCAATTGGAATTGGAACTATTTTAATGACGGTATTAATAGGACCAGCTGTGAATCTAGCTAATTCATTAATTGATAAATGTGCTTCGTCTTCAAATGAAAAAAGTGTAGTCTAGCTACACTTTTTTCATTTGAAGACGAAAATCTGTTGGAGATAATGATTTAATTTTCTTAAATGATTTTGAAAAAGCAAGTGAATCATTATATCCACAAGATCGAGAAATATCAGCAACTGAAAGATTAGTTTCAACTAGTAACTGAGCCGCTTTCGTAATACGGAATTGAATTAAAAATTGTTGGGGAGACATTCCTAAATATTTTTGAAATAATGATGTTAAATACGTACGATTTAAACATAAATAATTAGAAATATCACTTACTTTAATATAGTTAGAATAGTTATTTTGAATAAATTCGATCGCTTTACTAATATAATGATTTTCATTTTTATGCTCGGTTGTTACTTTAATATCTGATGACTCGGCTAACTTAGCTAAAAATAAATATAATAATCCTTGATATTTTAATTCATTAGCTTGAGTTAAACTATTATAACTTAGCATTTGTGTCACATAGTCTTTGAGTTCCTCACAGTGTTCATATTGGCGAACTAATCGATCGTCACAAAAACCTGCTGCCTCTAAATATTTCTGAGCCATTTCCCCATCAAAACCAACCCAAACATAAGTCCAAGGGTCATCTTTATCTGCTTGGTAAAAAGTGAGTTCATTTGGCCGAATTAAAAAACATTCATTTTCCTTTACTTCATAACAATTATCATTTAAATAATAATTTCCTTTTCCTTTAATAACGAAGTGAAGTAAATAATTAGGTCGAATGGCAGGACCAAATGAGTGAGAAGGTTCGCAATCATGAATTCCACAAAAACATAAATATAAATCACGAAAATGTTTATGGTTAACTTCTAAACTAATATGTGACATAAAAATATCCCCCAATGCCTTATGTATGTTATTATAACACATTTGAAAGCGCATAAAAAACATCTATTCTTTATAAATACAAACTTTTTTAGCATAAATAATTCCTATTTCATGGATGAAGCTTAGGATCGTTTTAGGACCGACAAACTTAAAGCTTTCTTTTTTTAAAGCATTAGAAATCATCGTAGCAAATTGTAATGGCGATAATAAATGAGCGTCTATATCATAATTTAACGTTTGATTCTTACTAAACTGCCATAAGTAAGTCGAAAAGCTTTGATAATTATTTTGAAGACGGATGATTTGGTTCGCATTATGAATGATTGCGCGTATCTTTCCTTCATGGCGAATCATATTTTTGTTATTTAATAACTCTAAGATTTTAGACTCATCATATTGAGCGATTTTTTTAATATTAAATTGATCAAAAGCTTTTTCTATCTCACGTTTTTTATTAGCAATCACTTTTTCATTGAGCCCTGTTTGTAAAATTTTATAACAAAGAACTCTGAATAGCTGCTCATCATCATAAATTGGAGTTCCAAATGATGATTCACGATATAATTGATACAATTCTTTTTTACATCCTGTACATTGACGCATAAATATCACCTAGTTTGATTTTCTCTTATTATCTTCAATTTGATGAAAATGAATGTCTCTGAAGTTTGAGGTAAGGATAAATTGGAACGAAAGAGTAGTAAAGATAGTAGTTTTAGGAATGTATTTTAATAAAGATTGATTTTTGGAAGAAAAATCTATAATGAATGTATTTTGATGAGAATTTGAGAATACTAATATTGGTTTCATTAAGTTGAAACAATTGTTGAGATTTAAAGGAGGTATTTAAGATGTCTACCTATAATAAATCAACTCATCAAGAAGAGTTTGGTGAAGAAGTTGTCAAAGGTACCGAACATGTTGCACATAAAATGGCACATGAAGTCAAAGACATAGCAGAAGATGTTGAACACGGAGCAAAAAAAGTGGCTCATGGTGTGGAAAATGTAGCTAAAGATGTGGAATATGGTGCGAATAAAGCAGTTCATGCAACAGCACATGGAGTTAAAAATGTTGCAGAAGATATTGCTCATGGTGCTAAAAAAGTAGTTAATGGTGCAGAAGATGTGGCAGAAGATGTGGCTCATGGTATTGCTAAAGGAATGAAAAATGTTGCTGAGGGCACTGAAAAAGTAATCCATGAAACAGCAGAAGGTATTGAACATGTCGGTGAAAAAATTGAACATGGAGCAAAAAAAATTGTTGATAAAGCAAAAGAATTTGTTGATGAAATCCGACACCCAAATGATCATCTTGAACAATAGTAAAAAAGGCTATCGCAAAGCGGTAGCCTTTTACTTTTATCGTAAAAATAGTGATTTTTTCTGATAAAAAATCTATTTTAGTAAAATGAACGTAACTATTCAGCCTAGTAG
>NZ_JAMQUS010000074.1:0-4608 GCF_025594995.1 Turicibacter sp. GALT-G1 | reverse complement strand
TTATCTCCTACTCGATTTTTAGACAAAATAAATTTTATAACTATTTTTATACAAAAGAACAGTAATTGTCGAAAAACGTGTTATCGGTTACATGTTGATTGTCTGTTGTCTTCTTATTGTGAAAGCGATATAATCAAGGTGTCGAAGAAAGTAATGCGTTTACTTTCGGAACAGTTTCTGTTGTAAACGTTTTAAATGAAGGTGACACTTTACCATAAGCAGCAGGAAAGAAGAAAAAGGAGTCGTATGAGAAGATGAATAAAGTATGGTGGAAAGAAGCTGTGGCTTATCAAATCTATCCAAGAAGTTTTATGGACTCGAACGGAGATGGAATTGGTGATCTCAACGGTATTATTTTAAAACTTGATTATTTAAAAGCGTTAGGAATCGATGTCATATGGGTGAGCCCATTTTATAAATCACCAAATGATGACTGTGGTTATGATATTAGTGACTATAAAGATATTATGGATGAGTTTGGAACAATGGAAGATTTTGATCGCTTATTAGAAGAGGTACATAAGCGTGGAATGAAATTAATTGCAGATTTAGTCATCAATCATACGAGTGATGAACACCCATGGTTTATCGAATCTCGTTCATCGGTTGATCATCCAAAACGAGATTGGTATATTTGGCGTGATGGAAAAAATGGGGAAGAGCCGAATAACTGGGAAAGTATCTTCAGTGGTTCAGCTTGGGAATATGATGAAAATACTGGACAATACTATATGCATCTATTCTCAAAAAAACAACCCGATTTAAACTGGGAAAATGCTGAAGTACGTGAAGCATTATATGAAATGGTGAATTGGTGGTTAGATAAAGGAATTGATGGATTCCGAGTAGATGCGATTAGTCATATTAAAAAAGAAGAGGGATTAACAGATATGCCAAATCCCCACGGATTAAAATATGTTTCATCATTTGATAAACATATGAATGTGGAAGGGATTCATCCTTTATTAGCCGACTTAAAAGCAAATACGTTTGATAAATACGATATTATGACGGTAGGAGAAGCTAACGGCGTTAAAATTGAGGATGCTCATCTATGGGTTGGCGAAGAAGAAGGAAAATTTAATATGGTGTTTCAATTTGAACACTTAGGCTTATGGAAGGATAATGGCGATCAAGGAACAGATGTCCGTCAATTGAAAAAAATCTTAACAAAGTGGCAAAAAGGATTAGAAGGTGTCGGATGGAATGCGTTATACATTGAAAATCATGATTTAGCCCGTATTGTATCCACACTGGGGGATGATCAAAACTATTGGAAAGAAAGTGCTACATCTCTTGGAATGATGTATTTTATGATGAAGGGAACACCATTTATCTATCAAGGTCAAGAAATTGGAATGACGAATGTTCAGTTTGATAAAGTAGAGGATTATCAAGATGTTCAAAGTACGGGACTTTATTATTCTAAACTTGAACAAGGAATGAGTCATGAAGATATTATGGAAATTATTTGGGCCACAGCACGTGGAAATAGTCGTACACCGATGCAATGGAGTCATGAAGCAAATGGTGGATTTACAACTGGAACACCATGGTTAGCAGTTAATCCAAACTATCAAACCATTAATGTTGAAGCACAAGAAGAAGATCCAGATTCGATTTTAAACTTCTATAAAGAAATGATTGCTTTAAGAAAATCAGAAGATATCTTCGTTTATGGAACATATGACTTAGTGTTTGAAGATCATCAAGAGATTTATGCTTATACACGAACATTAGGTGAAAAACGTGTGCTTATCTTATGTAACTTAACGAATAAGCAAACAAGTATTAACTTAGAAAAGATCACAGTTTCAACGGATCAGTTATTATTATCAAATATCCCAGTTGAGGAACATGAGTCAATTCAAGAGTTAACATTAAAGCCATTTGAAGCACGCATCTACAGCTTAAATTAAGCTATGATGATATAGAGTTATTAGGAGGGAATAGTTATGAAAAAACCAGGATTTATGTCGTTTGATTTCTGGCAAAAATTTGGAAAGGCCTTAATGGTTGTAATTGCTGTTATGCCAGCAGCGGGGATTATGATTTCTTTAGGGAAATTAGTTGGAATGTCAGGGGGAGATATTGCTGTTATTGCAACGATTGCTACAGTGATGGAAGATATCGGATGGGCAATTATCGGAAATTTACATGTCCTATTTGCGGTTGCCATCGGGGGATCATGGGCAAAAGAACGTGCAGGTGGAGCATTTGCGGCTTTAATCGCATTCTTATTAATTAACCGTATTACGGGAGCATTATTTGGAGTATCAACAGCAATGTTGGCAGATCCAACTGCAACCGTTCAATCATTCTTTGGATCTGAGATGGTTGTTTCAGATTACTTCACTGAAGTTTTAGGCGCATCAGCTTTAAATATGGGAGTGTTTGTTGGGATTATCTCAGGGTTCTTAGGAGCATCATTATTCAACAAATACTATAACTTTAATAAATTACCACAAGCATTAGCCTTCTTTAATGGGAAACGATTTGTTCCATTCGTTGTTATCGGTGGATCAGTAGTGACAGCATTAGTTTTATCAATTATTTGGCCATTTGCTCAAGGAGCTTTAAATAACTTTGGTCAATGGATTGCAACTTCACAAGATACAGCACCAATTCTTGCACCATTCGTGTATGGAGCAGGTGAACGTTTATTATTACCATTCGGTTTACACCATATGTTAACTATTCCAATGAATTATACAGAATTAGGTGGAACGTATGAAATCTTAACAGGTTCAAATGCTGGACAAATCGTTGCAGGTCAAGAATCTTTATGGTTAGCTTGGGTAACAGATTTAAATAACTTAAAGTCAGCAGGTGATATGGAAGCTTATAACTCGTTATTAAATGCAGTGACTCCAGCTCGCTTTAAAGCAGGTCAAGTTATTTTATCAACTGCATCTTTAATGGGAGCTGCCTTTGCCATGTTCCGAAATGTCGATTCAGATAAAAAATCAGCATACAAATCAATGTTTATTTCAGCAGCATTAGCAACATTCTTAACAGGGGTATCTGAACCATTAGAGTTTATGTTCATGTTTATTTCACCTGTGTTATACTTATGCTATGCAATTTTAGCGGGATTAGCATTTGCTTTAGCTGATATTATTAACTTACGTATCCATGCTTTTGGTATCATTGAGTTCATTACTCGTATTCCAATGATGGCGAATGCAGGATTAACGGGAGATATGATTAACTTTGTCTTAGCATGTTTAGGATTCTTTGCTTTAAACTTCGGGGTGTTCAACTTTGCGATTAAAAAATTCAAAATTGCAACTCCGGGACGATTAGGAAATTATAATGAAGAAGATGAAACACAAGGAGAAGGATCAACATCAACAACAGCAGCATCTGGTAGTCAATTAGCAAATGATATCATTTTCTTGTTAGGTGGAGCTGAAAATATTGTAGATGTAGATGCTTGTATGACTCGTTTACGTGTGACAGTTAAAGATTCAGGAACTGTTTCAGACCAACCAGATTGGAAAGCAACAGGAGCATTAGGATTAATCATTAAAGATAATGGAATCCAAGCGATTTATGGACCAAAAGCAGACGTGTTAAAATCAGAAATTCAAGATATTTTAGGTCTATAGGAGATTATTTATGAAGTTATTAACCTTAAATTGTCATGCTTGGCAAGAAGAAAACCAAATTGAAAAAATTCAACATTTAGCACAAGTCATTAAAGAAAAACAATATGATGTCATTGCTTTACAAGAAGTCATGCAGTTAATTGACACAACGACTTCAGAGAAAGTAAAACAAGATAATTATGCAGTCGTTTTATTAAGTGAATTAATGAAGTTAGGCGTTAATGATTATAAATTTGTGTGGGATCTTGCTCATATTGGGTTTGATATTTATGAAGAAGGATTAGCCATTTTAACACGATGTGAAATTAACAATGCAAAATCTTTTTTAGTGACAAAGAGTGACGATATTAAAAACTTCCGTACTCGTCGTGTCATTGGGTTAGAAATCATGCATGAAAATCAACCCGTTACGGTATACTCATGTCATTTAGGTTGGTATCATGATGAAGAAGAGCCATTTCAAGGGCAAGTGAATGAATTAGTTGCGCAGTTAAATCCAAATCATCTCAATATCGTTATGGGAGATTTTAACAATGATGCAAATATTCGTGACGAAGGATATGACTATTTATTAAGTAAAGGTTTAATCGATACTTATAAGGTAGCGAACATAAACGATGAGGGAATGACCGTTGAAGGTAAGATCGATGGGTGGTCTGACAATAAAAAAGATTTACGTATCGATCTAGTTTTAACGAATCAACCAGTCAGAGTCAAGTCATCACATGTTATTTTTAATGGCAAAAATAAAGAAGTGGTCTCGGATCATTTTGGTGTCGAAGTGGAATTAGAATTAACTCATTAATACAAAACCCCGCTACTTTGGTAGCGGGGTTTTTATGAGGTAGGGAAAAGCTGTACTTTAGTTTCTTAGACCGATTAAAGGATTCAGGTAAGTAAAAATCTTTTCTGGAGTTTATTAAATTATGAAAATAACCATTAAACGAACATAAAAAGCAGCTGATAGATTTCAGTTGCTTTTTATGTGCGCCCGGCA
>NZ_JAMQUS010000073.1:0-414 GCF_025594995.1 Turicibacter sp. GALT-G1 | reverse complement strand
GGAAGAACCACTTTTTTATTTACATTTATAGTTAAATCTACTGAGGATTCCCTAGCATGCCAAGCATAAATACTCCACTGCTAGGGAATGGGTCACATGTTATTTACCTTTTGTGATGAAGGATACGAAACAAATCATTGATATTGTTTGACGATCGTGATTTAAATTTTCTTTAGGCTTATTTTAAACGATATACTGAAGAAGGACGTTATCCTATACTCAATAAAACTCGTATTCGAACCATAAAAAATTTTAAGAAACACAGTCCTAAATTCAAGCGAAAAATATCCACCGCTTGAATCACTTACTTGAAACAGAACATCCGCTTTTTTAACCTTTAAAACGTATCAATCTTATATCGAAAATACGTTCTGTATGCCTTGAAATAAGTTCCTAAATCGAGTAGGAGATAAT